>JALZDU010000527.1 GCA_030862405.1 Actinomycetota bacterium
GGTTTCACGGGCGGGAAGGTAGGCAATTCTCCCCGAACGTCCATGTTGACCTCTCCACTACTGGTGCTTTAGTAAGCGGAAAGTACCCTAATGGTAGATACGTTGAAATGGGGAAGAGTTTAACATCGGATTAATGTTAGCCCCCTTGTCGCGGGTATCTGCATTTGCAGCTTACTAAGGCACGATCAATACACGTGAACCGTGCTGCAAGCTAGGCTGCAATGGGGAGGCGGGATTGACCTCCGCGGACATTGTGAGACCGTCGCGCCGCCCTTGTGAGGGGTCATGGTCAACGTCGGTGTGCTGCCGCGGAGACCAGCGGACACCATTCATGATCTGAGGTCACGGGCAAGGGCAGACCGTTGGCTACGCCCACGGCTGGTGCCGGCTTCGTAACGTTGCCGGATCCGCTCCGGGTCGACGCCGAGCAGGTACTGGACCTTGAGCCACTGCATCAGCACCGTCATGCGCCAAGGTCCCTGCTCGACCAGCCGCCGGGCCGAGGCAGTGACGGAGGTAGGCAGCACCACAAGCCGGCCACGTCGCCGCAGCACACGGGACATCTCCAGGTCCTCCATCAGCGGCAGCTCCGGGAAACCACCTACCGAGTCGAACACGTCACGGCGGACGAACATCGCCTGGTCACCAAAGATCCAGTGCAGCCGGCGAGCCCGTTGGTTCGAGCTGACCGCCAGGTAGTCCAATCCCCAGCTACGTTGGTCGAAGCGCAGTTGCAGGCCGCCTCCGACCACGGCGGGATCGAGGATCGCGCGCCGCATCAGGCCAAGAGCGTCGGCCGGGATCAAGCAATCCACGTGGACGAACCAGAGGATGTCTCCGGTGGTCAGCGCAGCACCGGCGTTCATCTGCGCTGCCCGACCCGGCATGCTGCGGACGGTCTGGGCATGCTGAGCAGCGAGGTCGAAGGTGCCATCGGTGCTGCCGCCGTCCACCACCACCAGCTCGCAGTCGGGGAAGTCGCGGCGCAACCGTCGCAAGCAGTCGGCAATGCATGCTGCCTCATTGAGTGCAGGCACCACGATCGACACCGTCACCGGCTTGCTGATCATGATCCTGATCGATCCGATCTTCCATGAGCGTCGAATAGGTTGCTGGAAACAGCCCACACCTTACGGAGTGCACGTGACCGCAGTAGCCGATTCCACCGTCGAAGGCCTGGACCCAGCGTCCGGACCTGGCCACGTCGCGATCCTCGGCGCCGGCCCGATCGGTCTGGATGCCGCATTGACCTGCCTGGATAAGGGTTGGCCCTGCACCGTCTATGAATCGGCTGCTTCGGTGGCAGCAAACGTCACCGCGTGGAGTCATATCCGGTTGTTCACGCCCTGGTCGATGAACGTGTCGGCGCGGATGCTCGCGCATCTCCAGGCTGCTGGGGTGCAGCCACCAGGGCCCGCCGAGCACTGCCCGACCGGCGCTGAGTTCGCCGAGCAGCTCCTTCGCCCACTGGCCGAGCTACCCGAACTGGCCGCTGCAATTCGTAGCCACACTAGGGTTCTGGCTGTCGCCCGGCAGGGCCTGCTCAAGCACGAGGAGATCGGTAGTACGCAGCGCGGCTCGCAGCCCTTCCGGCTGCTGCTCACCGGCCCCAGAGACGGCGCCGACGTCGTCGAGTACGTGGAGCGCGCCGACCTGCTGCTGGACTGCACCGGCAGCTACGGCCAGGCCAACTGCCTCGGTGACGGCGGCATCCCGGCTCCGGGCGAACAACAGGTAGCGGATCGAATCATCCGCCGGATTCCCGATCTGGACAGCGAAGCTGAGGAGTGGGCCGGGCGCCGGGTGCTGCTGGTCGGCGCCGGCAAATCAGCCCAGACCGCAGCGCGGGACCTTGCTGAGCTGGTCGTCACGCGGCCTGACACCCAGGTGCTCTGGGCGGTGCGGGCGGCGGACCCGGACTGGGGGGAGGTCTCCAACGATCCCCTTCCCCAACGCCAGGAGCTGGTCGAGATATCCCAGCGACTGCGCTCGGGCGCGGTATCCGGCGTGGAACTACGCACCGGCGTGGTGGTCGAAGCATTACGTGCCGCAGACGATGGCGTGGCGGTGACGCTTCGCTCGAACAACGGCGATGTCGAGCAGATCGTCGTCGACCGGATCATTGGGTTGACCGGCTTCGTGGGTGATACGTCGCTGTACCGGCAGCTGCAGGTGCACGAATGTTACGCCACCGCCGCACCGATGAACCTGTCGGCGGCGTTGCTGAGCGCGGCCACCTACGGCCCGGCGGACTGCTTGGCTCAGGCGTCGTACGGGGTGGACACTCTGCGGGTACCGGAACCCAACTTCTTCATTCTCGGTATGAAATCCTACGGACGCAACAGCACCTTCCTGCTGCGCGTTGGGTATGAGCAGGTCGACGAGGTGGCCAACGCCTACTCCTAGCCCGGCCCTCATCCGGCCCCGCTCAGACAGCGCAGTTGTAGACCAGCGGTAGTGAGCCGTCGCGCTGGCGAAGCCGCAGGAACAGTTCCACGACCCGCCGTTTGGCTTCGGCCATGCTGACGTCAGGTCCGGCGAGCAGCATGTCCGGGGAGGTCTCGAGGTCAGCGCCGGCCGGGTGCCAGTGCCAACCGTCGGCGGTGACGGTCAGCTCCGGCACGGTGTTGTCCTCGCTAATTGCGACCCCCTCATCGGAGTATCCCCGCTTGACCAGCGGTCGCACCGCGAAATCCCGGCCCCGTATTCCCTTGGCCGCCAGTAGCGTCCGCAGCGGCTCGATCTGGTCGCGATTCTGCGGCGTCTCGGTCATGCCGACCCGTATCGGCAGGTCCAGCGACAGCGCCAGGTCCAGGCCGGCCATCACCTTGACCCAGGACCCCTGGCCCCGGTGCACATCGTGGAACTGGGCCTGGGCCCCATCCACCGAGGTCTGCAGGATCAGCCGCTGGCGACCGGCCAGCCGCTCCAGCTGGGTGCGTCGCCAGCCCTGGTACAGCATGGCGTTGGTCAGGCAGATCACATCGAGCTGCTCGGTGGCATAGAGCAGCATCTCGACGAGGTCGCGTTCGAGAAACGGCTCGCCACCGGTGACATACAGCTCGATGAAGCCCTCCGCGACGGCCTCATCGACCAGCTCGCGAAACCGCGGCAGACCGACCTGACGGCGGCGGGCCTGCGGGGACGAGGCCACCGAGCAGTAGCCGCAAGCCAGGTTGCAGTGGAAATTGGTGTAGAGCCACAGACGCGGTGGAAACAATGCGGTGCCGAACAGCGGCAGCACCGGCAGGCCGTTGTCGGGGATCTCCGGCGTTTGCGCCCAGGACACCTCCGCGCCAGCAAAGGAGGGCATCGCTGATTTGTAGAGCTGGAAGCGTCCCCGGGAGCGTTCCACCGGCGGCACGATCTCCAGGCAGGTGGTCCACCATCCGGTCTCCACGGCCTGGGTGAATGCCTCGGGTAACCCGGCGTTGCGCATCGACGCGGCATGCTCAGGCCAGCCGTAGTCCAGCGCCACCAGCTCGGCGGTGGCGTTGCCGTCCTCGCAGTCCAGCAGTGCGTACCAGACGTGTTGACCACCGTCGTTGGCCGGCCGACCCAGCACTCCGACATTGACCACCAGGGTGTTGTGATCGGAACCCGAGAAGCGTCTGATCCACGGCAGGCCGGAGTGCGTGCAGCAAATCACGTCCGCGCCCGACGCCTCGATCCGCAGCCGGTGTGCGTCGTCGGGCAGCGATTCCCACCAGAAGTCGTTGACCGCCAGCGGGGAGCCGTGCACGAGGTGCAGTGCCACGCCGCCGACGGTCTCCCGGTGCTCCGTGGCCAAGGTACGCATCCACGCCGCGAAGTGCCGGGAGGTGTGCCGCAGCGTGTAGTCGTAGGCGATCGCGGCGAAGGCTTTGTCGTCGTCGTCGGCGTATCCGCAGCCGCAGTCGGGATCTCCCCGGCCAATGGCGAGTTCATAGTTACCCGCGATGCACTCGATGCCGTTGCCCGTCAGCAACGGCCAGATCGCCTCCGGTTCGGCCCCGTAGGCGCCGAAGTCACCCAGGCACCACAGCCGGTCGGCGCCACGGGCTCGCGCGTCGGCGACGAAAGCTCGCAACGCGTAGGGGTTGGAGTAGGTCCCACCGCACAGCGCCAGCCTCGTCACAAAGCCAACCTCGTCACAAAGCCAACCTCGTCACAGCGCCAGCCTCGTCATCAACGCTCCTTCCGTTCGGGACGCTACCGTGCTGTTCTTACCGGGCCGGCGAACCGGTTCGGCTCGAGCAGCGAAATCAAGGGCGTCTGCCTGCCGCGAACCGCGGCCACGGAAAGGCGTGTGCGTCATGCGATTGATCGACATGTTGCGGCGGCTCGAACGTCGGACCCGGCCGGTCGATCCGGAGTTCGCCGAGGTGCTGCACCGCCGATGGGCGGAGCTTCCCGAGCATGTCAAAACGCCGGGCCAGTTTCTCGGCAGGCACGCGGTGGGGTGCGAGGGCACCCACGGCGTGTTCCCGCGCTGCAACCTGGCGTGCACGCCCTGCTACCACTCGCGCGACGCCAACCGGATACGCGTAGACGGGTCACACACCATCGCCGAGGTGGGCAAGCAGATGGCGCTGCTGCGCCGGCTGCGCGGTCCCCGCGCCCACGCTCAACTGATTGGCGGAGAGGTGACTCTGCTGCCGCCGGATGACCACGCCGAGACGCTGCTGACGATGCGCCGGTACGGGCGCGAACCAATGAGCATGTCCCACGGAGACTTCGACTACGACTACCTGGAGCGGCTGGCGTTGGATGGGCAAGGACGGCGCCGGCTGGCGCGGCTGTCGTTCGCGGGGCACTTCGACATGTTCATGTTCGGCCGGCGCGGCATCCCGCGACCACCCAGCGAACGGGAACTAAACCCGTACCGGCAGCGGTTCGTGGAAATGTTCAAGAACCTACGCGCCAGGCACGGGGTGCGCTTCTTTCTGGCGCACAACATGACCGTTACCCCGGCCAACCTCGGTCAGGTCGCGGAGCTGGTGCGGGACTGCCACCCGATGGGGTTTGGCATGTTCTCCTTCCAACCGGCAGCGTTCGTCGGAGACGACCGACGCTGGCACGAGGACTACGAGCAGGTCGGGATGGATCAGGTCTGGCAGGAGATCGAAAAGGGCGTGGGTACCACGCTGGACTACACCGTGATCCAGCACGGCGACCTGCGGTGCAATCGGGCAGCATATGGATTCTTCGTGGGCCGGTGTTGGCACCCGTTCCTGTCCGGTGACGACCCTCGTGATCTCGCCACCAGGGAGGCCTTCTTCCGCTACCTCGGTGAGACCAACTTCACCGGCGTGGAGGCTCCGGACCTGATTGGCAAGTTGGTCCGGACAATCGTGCGCCATCCGGTCCTCGTGGTGATCGCGCTTCAGTGGATCGCACGTACCCTGCGCCGCGCCGGTGGGGTGCGAGCGCTGCTGCGCCACGGCGTGCGACCGGTGTCGTTCGTGGTGCACCAGTTCATGGACGCCGCGGACGTCACCCCGGCGTGGGAGCTGATGCAACGTGGCGAGAAAGCTTCCGATCCGCGCATCCTCGCCACCCAGGAGCGGCTCGCCTCCTGCCATTACGCGATGGCCCATCCCGAGACCGGTGAACTCGTTCCCGCCTGCGTGCAGCACTCGGTGCTGGATCCGATCGAGAACATCGAACTCCGCCGGTTGCTGCCCATCGTCGACGTCCGTGCCACGTGAGGTCGACCAGCCCGTCTCTCTCGACGGGCTGGAGCTGCCTGATGCGCGCACCGGCCAGACCGTGGACCTCGGCGCGCTGCCCGGCAGGTACCTGCTCACCGCGATCCGGCACCGGTATTGACTGCCCTGCCAGCAGCACCTCGTGCAGGTGCGCGAGCAGGCTGTTGGTTGCCCGGTCGGCTTGGTCGGGTGCGGATTCAGCCCACCTGACGCGCTCGCCACGCTCGCCGACCACGTGAGCTGGCCGGGTCTGTTCGTGGCCGATGAGAGCCGCCGGCTTTACGGGTTGCTCGGCATGCGCCGTGCCAGGCTGTGGCAGGTGTACTCGCTGGGAACCCTGGCCCGCTACGCGCTGGCCGCAGCGCGCGGGCAGCAGCTGCCACGGCCCGTAGAGGACATCCGGCAGATGGGCGGCGACGCGCTGCTGCAGGATGGCGTCGTCGTGCGCCGGTGGTTGCCGCGCACCCCCGACGACCGGATCCGCCCTGCGCACCTGCTGCAGCAAGTTGGTGGCTCTTCAAGGACCACCAACCACCCCAAGCGCTGCCCGTAACGACGACCAACCGTGGCTGATCGGGGAAACGCGATGCCGTCCTTCGACTACGACCTAGCGATCATCGGCGCGGGATCGGGCGGGCTGACCGCCGCCCGACTCGCCCGGTTCTTCGCCAAGCGGGTCGCATTGATCGACAAAGACCGGCTCGGTGGGGACTGCCTGCATTACGGCTGCGTGCCGAGCAAGGCGTTGATCAAGGCGTCCCGGGTGGCTCACGAGGCCGCCACCGCACAGCGGTGGGGACTGTCCGCGCAGCCGCTGAACAACGGGCTCGCCTCGGTCAACGCCCGGGTGCAGCGAGCCATCGCCGACATCGGCAAGCTGGACGACACCGCGGCACTGTCCGAACTCGGAGTGGATGTGCTGCTCGGCGGCGCCACCTTCCGCGACCCACACACACTGCGCGTGGCAGACCGAGATATCACCGCCAAGTTCCTCCTGATCGCCTCGGGCAGCAGCCCGGCCGTACCTGCCATCGAGGGGCTGGCCGAGGTCGGTTACCTCACCAACGAAGACGTCTTCGACCTCAGCGACATTCCGGACCGGCTTGCGGTGATTGGTGGCGGTCCGATCGGCGTAGAGCTCGCGCAGGCATTTCACCGACTCGGCTCCACGGTGACCGTGCTGCAGCGCGGGCCGCATCTGATTCCCCGCGATGACACCGAGATCATCGACGTGCTGGAGCGCCAGTTCGCCGAGGAGGGCATCGACGTGCGGCTGGATACCCGGCTGCACGCGGTGCGCCGCGACGGCGCGGATACGGTGCTCACCCTCGACGGCGGCCAACTGCGGGTGGACAAAGTCCTGTGCGCGGTCGGACGAATACCCAATACGGAATCGCTTGGACTCGACGCCGCCGGCGTCACTGCGAATGAGCGGGGAATCGCCGTCAACGAGCTACTCCAGACCGACCAGCCGCACATCTACGCCGTCGGCGACGTGACCGGCGGGCCGGCGTTCACGCACTACGCCGGCCACCAGGCGGCGCACGCGGTACGCAACATCTTCGTCCCGATCAAGGCCAAGTTCGCCCCAGGACACCTGCCGTGGGTGACCTTCACCGACCCGGAGATGGCACACGTTGGCCACACCGAAGAGCAGGCACGCGCGGCCGGGGACACCTTCGAGGTCGTCCGCTTCCCCTACAGCCACAATGAGCGCGCCGTGACCGACGCCGAACCCGTCGGCCTGATGAAGTTTCTCATCGACGGCAAACGGCGGCTCATCGGAGCCCACATCGCCGGACACTGCGCCGGCGAGATGATCAATGAGCTGACCCTGGCGATGAACAACGACCTCACCGTCGATGCGATCATCAACTCGATCCACGCCTACCCGACCTACTCGTTCGCGATCCCGATCGCGCTCTACGACTACACACTGACCGAAAACCCCAGCACCGCGGCCAAGGTCGGCAGGTTTCTCAGCCGCCTCACCTAGTGTCAGCCTCGGCTAAGGTCGATCACCGCTTAGCACCGACCGCTCGTCGCGGGCACCGGGCTCAGGCCCGGCAAGTCCGTCGGCGTTCCTGAGAACCAGGCCGTGCGTTCAGCCGCAACGGCTGCGCTAGATGGTGTAATCGCCACGCCACTCGTCGCCGAAAGTCGCGGATGAACCGACTACCGGGCGCGGAGGTTCTCAAAATAGGCCTACGTCGGCGCCCCCGTCCCTACTGTCACCGCGCGTGTCCGCCCCCTCATTCGCGCCACGCGCCATCACCACGGCGCCCTCGTTCGCATCGCGCACCGCCACCCCCAGCGCGACGGCCCTCGTACCCCGCGCCAGTGTTCGAGAACGGTCCGAGGACCGGACCCGGATCGCCGCGCGGATCGGCCTGCACCTCCTGCTGGCGGGGCTACCGTTGCTCGCGATCTCCGCGCAGGTCTTCGGTCTCGTCTCGATGAACACCACCGCGGCGCTGGTGATAATCCCGCTGGCGGCCACGCTCGCGGTACTGGCGGTGTTCGCGCCGCACCCCACCGACCGGATCGTCGGGCGCGGGCTCGTCTCGGGAATGGTCGCCTGCGTGGTTTACGACATCTTCCGACTCGACACGGTCTACCTGCTCGGGTGGTGGGACGACTTCATCCCGACGATGGGCACGTGGATCACCGACGGTGCCGAGACCCGAAGCGGCGCCGTGGTCGGCTACCTGTGGCGCTACGTCGGCGACGGCGGCGGGATCGGCATCGCGTTCTTCGTCGTCGCGCTGGCTGTGGGCCTGCACCAACGGTGCCGGCGCGACGTCGTGCTGGCGGCGGTGGCCTTCGCGGTCTTCCCGGTCTGGACCGGACTGATCGCGACCGTCGCGCTGGCCCCACGCGGCGAGCAATTGATGTTCCCCCTTACCGCCACCACGGTCTCGCTCTCCCTGATCGGGCACCTGATCTTCGGCCTCGTCCTCGGCCTCGGCTTCTGGCACTCGCGCGGCGTGGCCCGGTTGTGGCCCTGGCCGCCCCTCCTACCGACCGTTCGAGGGCCTGCTTATCACGGGGTCAGCCCCGCCACCTACGAAGCCTGGCAGCGACGGCTCGACAGTGGGCCCGCTCGGCGCGTCAGGACACCGCGGTGATCGCGTCGATGAGCTCATCCCCGACCAACAGCGCGGGGTCGTTGTGATCGGCACCGGCAACCTCGACCGTCCGGACCGGACCGCCCGCCGCCGCGGCCACGGCTCGGCTTTGCTCTGGCGGCACGATGGTGTCCTGTGCGCCGTAGATGACGACGGTGGGCACCCGCGCCCGGGCGATCGGCTCCGTGACCGGGAACCGGTCCCGCAGCAGCTGCCGGACCGGCAGCAGCGGGTAGTGCACCGCTCCCACGGAGGCGAGATCGGTGAACGGGGAACGCAGCACCAGCGCAGCGGGCGGGTGCTCGACGGCCAGCCGGGTCACCACCGCCGCCCCCAGGCTCTCCCCGAAGTACACCAGCCGCTGCGGGGGCACCCCGGCCTGCTGCACCAGGTACTGGTACGCCGCGCGCCCGTCAGCGACCAGCCCCTGCTCCGACGGGCTGCCCGGATTGCCGGCGTACCCGCGGTAGTCGATCAGCAGCACCCCGAACCCCCGCGCCGCCAACCGCTGCGCGAGTGGGACGCGGAGCACCCGAGATCCGGCGTTGCCCGGCGCCACGAGCACGGTCATGCCCCGATCAGGGCCGCTCGGCGGCACGAGGTAGGCGCCGAGCGCCAGCCCGTCCTCGGTTCGCACGGTGACGTCGCGGGCACCGGGCACTACCTCAGCAGCCGGCGGCACAGCGGCACTGTCGGGCAGGTAGATCAGGCGCCGCTGGAAGATCCACGCCAGGACCAGTACCGCAAGCACCACGGCCGCCAGTATCAGCACGCCCCGCAGCACAGAACCAGTAGGTATCAGATCAGCCCAGCAGAAGTCAGCTGAGCCCAACCCAGCACCGAGTCCACCGCGATCGCCACGAACACCAGCGCCAGGTAGGTGTTGGACAGGTGGAACAGCCGCATGGGGTTGACGGCCGCACCACGACGCACCGCGGCATGTAACCGGTGTGCCATCGCCACGAACCAACCACCGGCCAGCACCGCCACCACTGCGTAGACCCAACTCGTGACCGGCACCAGCAGCAGGCTCCAGCCCACCATCAACCAGCTGAACACGACGATGCGCCGGGATACCGACACTGGGGAGGCCACCGCGGGCAACATCGGCACGCCCACCCGCTGGTAGTCCTCGCGGAACTTCATCGCCAGCGCCCAGGTGTGCGGCGGGGTCCAGAAGAAGATCACCCCGAACATCACCAGCGCTGGCCAACCCACGGTGCCGGTGACCGCCGACCAGCCGATCACCACCGGCATGCACCCAGCAGCGCCACCCCAGATGATGTTCTGTGCGGTGCGGCGTTTGAGCAGCAGCGTGTAGACGAAGACGTAGAACAGGATCGTCGCGACTGCCAGCAGCGCCGAGAGCAGGTTGGTAGTGGCCCACAACCAGCCGAAGGAGGCCACCCCCAGTGCTATCCCGAAGATCAACGCATGCCGGATCGGCATCTCGTGGGTGACCAGCGGCCGGGCCCGGGTCCGTTTCATCTGGGCGTCGATGTCGGCATCGGCGACGCAGTTCAGCGCGTTCGCACTGCCCGCGGCCATGATGCCGCCCACCAGGGTGGCCGCGATGAGCCACAGGGAAGGCACCCCACGAGCAGCGAGCAACATCGCCGGGATGGTGGTGACCAGGAGCAGCTCAATCACCCGCGGCTTGGTCAGCGCGAGGTAGCCGCGTAACACACCGCCGCGGTGCCGAATGCGCTGTGCCGCAGGAGCCTGGACGGTACAACTCACCGCGGCTCCTCGTCTGCACTGATCGAAACTGATTGGGGCTGGTCGGGGCGGGTACTCGAATGCCGATGATAATCGCGTGGCGCGCGTCACCTCCTGATGGGGCGGCGGGCGAAGTTCAGATCGCGGTCTGGCTCCTTCTCGCTAGGGTGAGAAGTCGCGGGTCGGCCTGCACAGGCCACCCTCGCCACGGCCGCCGAACCGAGCATAGTCAGGAGCACGAGTGTGTCCGTCATCGACGATCTGACCCAGCTCACCACCCCTCGGGTGCCCGACGACTGGACCGAACTGGACACCCGCGCGGTGGACACGATCCGGGTTCTCGCGGCTGACGCCGTGCAGCGCGCCGGCAGCGGTCACCCGGGCACCGCCATGAGCCTCGCTCCACTGGCCCACGCACTGTTCCAGCGGGTGTTGCGGCACGACCCCACCGACCCGGCCTGGACCGGTCGGGACCGGTTCGTGCTGTCCGCCGGGCATTCCAGCCTCACCCTGTACCTGCAGCTGTTCCTGTGCGGCTACGGGCTCGAGCTGGAGGATATCGAGCAGCTGCGTACCTGGAATTCCAAGACCCCAGGCCACCCCGAGTACCGGCACACCGTCGGCGTGGAGATCACCACCGGGCCACTCGGCCAGGGCCTGGGTGCTGCGGTCGGAATGGCCATGGCAGCTCGCCGGGAACGTGGCTTGTTCGATCCCGACGCCGCCCCAGGCGAGAGCACCTTCGACCATCACATCTATGTCATCGCCTCCGACGGCGACATCCAGGAGGGCGTGACCTCGGAGGCCTCCTCGCTGGCCGGCACCCAGCAGCTCGGCAACCTGGTGGTGTTCTACGACGCCAACGAGATCTCCATCGAGGACGACACCGCGATCGCGCTGTCGGAGGACACCGCCGCGCGCTATGAGGCATACGGCTGGCACGTGCAGACCGTCCACGGCGGCGAGGACGTCGTCGGAATCCTGGACACGATCAAGGAAGCCAAGGCCGAGACCGGTCGCCCGTCGCTGATCGTGCTGCGCACCGTGATCGCCTACCCGGCACCGAACGCGATGAACACCGGGGCCGCTCATGGCTCTGCGCTGGGGGATGACGAGGTCGCCGCGGTGAAGGAAGCCTTGGGCTTCGACCCGGAAAGCTCTTTCGTCGTGGAGCCCGAGGTGCTTGAGCACACCCGGCAGGCGGTGTCCCGTGGCCAGGCGGCGCATGCGCAGTGGCAGAAGTCCTTTGATGCCTGGCGACAGGCCAACCCGTCCGGGGCGGCGCTGTTCGAACGCCTCATCCGCCGGGACCTACCCGCCGGCTGGTCGGAGAAGCTGCCCACCTGGCAGCCGGACGCCAAAGGGGTAGCTACTCGCAAGGCGTCCGGGGAGGTGCTCTCCGCGATCGGCGAGGTGCTGCCGGAGCTGTGGGGTGGGTCTGCAGACCTTGGTGAGAGCAACAACACCACGATCAAGGGGGCGGAATCATTCGGCCCCGAGAAGATCTCCACGAAGATGTGGACCGCACAGCCCTACGGGCGCACGCTGCACTTCGGGGTGCGTGAGCATGCCATGGGCGCGATCCTCAACGGGATCGTGCTGCACGGGCCGACCCGGCCCTACGGTGGCACTTTTCTGATCTTCAGCGATTACATGCGCCCGGCGGTGCGGCTTGCCGCGCTGATGGAGGCGCCGACGATCTACATCTGGACACACGACTCCATCGGGCTCGGCGAGGACGGCCCGACGCACCAGCCCGTCGAGCATCTGGCCGCACTGCGGGCCATCCCGGGGCTGGACGTGGTGCGGCCCGCGGATGCCAACGAGACCGCGGCCGCATGGAAGGCGATGCTGGAGAAGGGCAAGCGACCTACCGGGCTCGCACTCACCCGGCAGAGCGTGCCCGTCCTGGAGGGCACCGACACCGCAGGGGTCGCGCGTGGCGGTTACGTGCTAACCGACACCGCACCCGACGTCGGCGGTGGACTGCCCGACGTCCTGCTGATTGCCACCGGCTCCGAAGTGCAGTATGCCGTCGCCGCCCAGCAGACGCTGGCGGCCGAGGGAATCACAGCCCGGGTGGTGTCGATGCCGTGCGTGGAATGGTTCGACGAGCAGGGCCAGGCCTACTGCGACCAGATACTCCCTCCCTCGGTGAAGGCTCGGGTGGCCGTCGAAGCCGGTATCGCGATGCCGTGGCACCGTTTCGTCGGCGATTACGGCGAGGTGGTCTCGCTGGAGCATTTCGGTGCCTCCGCCGACTGGCAGACCCTGTTTCGCGAGTTCGGCTTCACCGGCGATGCGGTAGCCGACGCGGCCCGCCGTACGCTGGGCCGGATCCCGAAATGACACCTCTGACGATCGGGAGCGAGCCTTCATGAGCAGCGTCGATACCTTGCAGGCCCTGTCCGAGGCGGGTGTGTCGATCTGGTTGGACGATCTGTCCCGGCAGCGGGTCAACTCGGGCAACCTGGCCGACTTGATCCGGGAGCGGCACGTGGTGGGGGTGACCAGCAACCCGACCATCTTCGCCAGTGCGGTGACCCACGCTGACGACTACGCCGCGCAGGTGCGCGAGCTGGCGGCCCGCGGTACCTCGGTCGACGAGGCGGTGCGTGAGATCACCGTGGCGGACGTGCAGCTGGCCTGCGACGTGTTCAGCGGAACCTGGGAGACCACCGGCCGGGTGGACGGCCGGGTGTCGCTGGAGGTCAGCCCGCAATTGGCGCATGACACCGATGGCACCCTTGCTCAGGCCGCAGAGCTGTGGAAGGTGGTCGACCGGCCCAACCTCATGATCAAGATTCCGGCGACGGCGGAGGGCCTGCCGGCCATCACCGGCACGCTGGCCGACGGGATCAGTGTCAATGTCACCTTGGTTTTCTCGGTACAGCGCTACCGCGAGGTGATAGGGGCCTTCTTCGCTGGCCTGGAGGGGGCCAGCGCCAACGGGCATGACCTGCGGACGATCGCGTCGGTTGCCTCGTTTTTCGTCTCCCGGGTAGATACCGAGGTGGACAAGCGGCTGGAGGCGATCGGGACCGAGCGGGCCCTGGCGCTGCGCGGGCAGGCAGCGGTGGCCAACGCCCGGCTCGCCTACGCGGCTTACCAGCAGGAGTTCGGTACGCAGCGCTGGGCTGGTCTGAACGAGGCTGGGGCACGGCCACAACGGCCGCTGTGGGCGTCTACCGGGGTGAAGAACCCGGCCTACCCGGACACGAAGTACGTCACCGAACTGATCGCGCCGGGGGTGGTGAACACGATGCCGGAGAAGACCCTGCTCGCCTTCGCAGATCACGGCGAGGTGCCTGGTGATCAGGTGTCAGGCACCGCCGAACAGGCTCAGCGAACCTTCGATGAGTTGGCGGAGGTCGGGATCGACCTCGACGACGTGTTCGTCGCACTCGAGCGGGAAGGTGTGCAGAAGTTCCACGCATCCTGGGTGGAGCTGGGCGACACGGTGGCCGCGCAGCTGGCCAAGGTTCCACAGCCGGGGGCCTGACCGCCGATGCCGCAACTCGCAGTCGACATCCGCTCCCCCGCCCTGGCGGCGCAAGCGCAGCCCTGCGTCAACACGCTCGTCGAGCAACAGGTGGCCTCGGCGCTCGCCGACCGAGATCCCACGCTGTGGGGTCCGCAGGCCGCACCGGAGGCTGCCCGGCGGCTCGGCTGGGTGGCGTTGCCCGAGACTTCCCGACCGCTCCTGGCCACCATCCAGGCGCTGCGGGCCGACCTGCACGCCGACGGCATCGATCGTGTGGTGCTGGCCGGAATGGGTGGCTCCTCGCTGGCTCCAGAGGTCATGTGCGCCACTGACAAGGTAGCGCTGACCGTGCTGGACACCACTGATCCGGGCCAGGTGGCCGATGCGCTGGCCGGAGACCTGGAACGAACCGTACTCGTGGTGTCATCGAAATCGGGCTCTACGGTGGAGACTGACTGCCACCGCCGGGTATTCGCTGCCGCGTTCGCCGCTGCCGGGCTGGATCCGGCGGGGCATCTGGTGGTGGTGACCGACCCAGGATCACCGCTGCAGCGGATCGCGGACGCCGAGGGCTACCGTGCGGTGATCACCGCTGACCCGAATGTGGGCGGGCGTTACTCGGCGCTGACGGCTTTTGGCCTAGTGCCGGCGGGTTTGGCGGGGATGGATATCGCCAGTCTGCTGGACGACGCGGCGCATGCAGCGCCATTACTGGCCGCCGACGACCCGGCGAACCCAGCACTGCAGCTGGCCGCCGCGATGGCCGCCGGGCATGCCGACGGTGCCGACAAGGTGGTGCTTGCGGACACCGGTTCAGGGATCGTCGGCTTCGGTGACTGGGCCGAGCAGCTCATCGCCGAATCCACCGGCAAGGACGGCACCGGGCTGCTGCCGGTCGTGGTGGAAGGACCCGCCGCGCCAGGTTTCGCGGACGCTGGACCCGACGCGATCCCGGTTGCGATCGGGCCTGGGGTCGAGGCCGCCGCAGTCTCTGTCACCGGCGCCTTGGGTGAGCAGTTGTTGCTCTGGGAGCACGCCACCGCGGTGGTCGGTCGGCTGCTGGGGATTAACCCGTTCGACCAGCCCGACGTGGAGGCCGCGAAGATCGCTGCCCGGGCGGTGCTCAACGGTGCTACCGGGCCCGCTGTCGAGTCCGCCTTCATCGACGGTGACGTGGCGGTGCTCCCCGTCGGCGGCTGGCTGCCGGCCGGCGCCGCTACCCTGCGCGACGCGGTGGCGGCACTGGTGGCGGCCACCCCAGAGCGTGGCTATCTCGCGGTGCAGGCGTATCTGGACCGCGTCGCCGATGCCTCCGCAGCAGTGTTGCGAACTGAACTGGCTCGCCGCACCCACCTGCAGACCACCTTCGGCTGGGGGCCGCGGTTCCTGCACTCGACTGGCCAGTACCACAAGGGCGGCTACCCGAACGGGGCGTTCCTGCAGCTAACCGGTGCGGTCGTTGACGACATCCCCGTGCCCGGCACCGATTTCACCCTCGGAGAGTTGCAGCGGGCCCAGGCTGTGGGCGACGCCGAAGTGCTCGCCGCCCATGGCCGTCCGGTGCTGCGGCTGCATCTGGCCGATCGGGTGGCTGGACTGATCCAGGTGGTGCGCGCGGTGCACGAGCTACGGCCATGACCAGCACTGCGAACTGGATCAATCCGCTGCTGGATGCTCGAGACAAGCGACTGCCCCGGATTGCCGGTCCGTGCGGTGTTGTGATCTTCGGGGTCACCGGCGATTTGTCCCGCAAAAAGCTGATGCCGGCGATCTATGACCTGGCCAACCGCGGGCTGCTGCCGCCTGGCTTCGCCTTGGTCGGGTTCGCCCGCCGGGATTGGGCCGACCAAAACTTCGCCGAACTGGTGCACGAGTCAGTCCGGGAACATGCCCGGACTCCTTTTCGCCAGGAGGTGTGGGACCGGCTGGTTGAAGGCGTCAGGTTCGTGGCTGGCAGCTTTGATGACGACGCCGCGTTCGACGACCTCGCGTCGGTGGTCGAGGATCTCGATCGGGAACGGGGCACCGGCGGCAACCACGCCTTCTACCTGTCCATCCCGCCCGCAATGTTCCCGGTGGTGCTCAAACAGCTGGCCCGCACAGGTCTGGCGGCACCCAACGGCGACCAATGGCGCCGGGTGGTCATCGAAAAGCCGTTCGGGCACGACCTGCGCAGCGCCCGCGAACTCAACGAGATTGTCAACGACGTCTTCCCCGAGGAATCGGTATTCCGCATCGATCACTACCTCGGCAAGGAGACCGTCCAGAACATTCTCGCGTTGCGCTACGCCAACCAGCTCTACGAGCCGATCTGGAACAGCCACTACGTCGACCACGTGCAGATCACTATGGCCGAGGACATCGGGCTGGCCGGCCGCGCCGGCTACTACGACGGCATTGGGGCGGCTCGTGACGTGATCCAGAACCACCTGTTGCAGCTGCTCGCTCTCACCGCGATGGAGGAGCCGCTGTCCTTCTCTCCCGATTCACTGCGCGGCGAGAAGATCAAGGTGCTCTCCGCGACCAAAGTCGTGGAGCCGTTGGCTGAGACGACCG
>JALZDU010000531.1 GCA_030862405.1 Actinomycetota bacterium
GGGCCCACTAGGGCCCCGCGTCGGCGCGAAGCAGCTCGCGACCCACTACGCAGTAGGCATCAGCGGCTTGACATCGCTACGAGACACCGTTGCCCGGTTTGGGTGTTTGTCTTTGTTGTACATGGGGCTGTCCAGCACGATGAATGGGTCCATGAAAATGCCACCGGCTCCGGAAATGTCTCCAGGGACAGCCGATCGGTGCCCTGTGACCGAACGGTGTGGGTCGGCGACACGGTGAGTTCCGAAGAGACCTGCGCCGCCTGTGGCGAGTGGGCGCCCTCGCGTATCCATCGTGCGGCGGCCTCGGCGGAGAATCCGGCCGCGACCCACTGCGCCGCGAGCACCACCGGGTGCACCCCGGTCTCAGTAGCGTGATCCCGCAGGACGTGTGCCAATTCAATCAGGTCAGCGTTCCTACACACGTAGCCAATGCCGTACCGACTACGGGTCCAGGGGCCAGCGGATGGATCGCGGAACAAGTGCAACCCGCGTTCGGCGAGCAGTTCGCAGGCCAGCGCGTCGGGCTCCGGTTGAGAGATTGGCACGCCCGAGCTGATCCAGTCCACGATCTTGGACGCCGCGCCACCGTCGAGCTCGTGTAGTTCCAGCGTCCACGAGGTTCCCACTGAGCGGCACCACACCGCGACCAGCACAGGCGCTGCCGCAGCCAAGGCGCCTGCGGTTGGCCGTCCGACCGCAGGCTTTCGATCGGTCATCGTGGCAGTTTCGCTGGCTCTCATCATGGCTCCTTTCATGCGGTAATACCCGATGGAAACGGTCGGTGACGCTGTCCTGCTCTGCTCAGGCGTCAGGTGGTCGTGTCGTGGGCGAGTGTCCCGATACTTATCATTTTGAGGACAGTTTACCTACAGTCAAGACTGTAGTTTGTAGAGTATCCGGCGCCTCATCGGTCTACCTCACCTGAGCCCAGCCGACCTGGTTAACGTTCCGGTGGAGCGGTCTGACAGCGCCCACGGGCTGCGGTCTGGCTCAGGCCACCGCGGCCCCGGATGTGGTCGCCTCGTCCAGCGCTTCCTGGTAGCCGTCGCGGTAGCCCGTCTGGTTGGGGTGATACGGCCCGACGGATGCGGGCACGCTGGGACCGTTAATCCATGGGTCAGCCGAGCACACGCCATGGCGGGCAAACCGGTTGCGCACATCGGCGAAGCTGAACCCGGACTGCTGGCTGGTGGACTGGATGACGTCATTGAGGACGTCGGCGCCCTCGTTGAGTTTCTCCCGGCGGGCCAAGTTCGGCACCTGTGGGTCAGCACAGTTGGGCGCAAGGTCAAACAGCCGCGGATAGCCCAGCACGACGACCTGGGCATACGGTGCGGCGCGGCGGATCTCAGCGTAGGTGCGGGTCAGCCGATCCCGCAGCACGGACCGCTCGAAAGCCTCCGCAGCGTCGACCGCGGCAAAGCACGTGCGATCGCTTTCCGCGACCGTGCAGGTCTGCAACACGGGTCCGAATCCCGCGTCGTTACCCCCGATGGTGATCGTCACCAGATCTGTGCTGGGCTGCAAGGCCGAGATTTGGTTGGCGATCACGTCGGCGGTCTTGGCCCCGGAGCAGGCCACGAATCCGAAGCTGGCTGGCTGGTGTTCGGCTACCCACAGCGGTGGGTAGGACAGCGGACTGCGGGCACAGGCCCCGCTTGCCGAGTCGTAGACACCGGTGCCCACTCCAGAGGAGTAAGAATCGCCCAAGGCGACGTAGTCCACTGCGTCGGCAATGGGCGCTTGGCGCAAGCGCCCGTCGCCGACGTTGACTGTGAGAACGGCGCCATCGAAGGTGGTGGCCTGGTCAGCCGTCGCCATTGAGGTGGTAGCCGTTGTCAGACTGACCACCCCCACTGACAGCGTCACCAGGCGACTTACCCACCTCCGTCGGCCGGTGCGCCGGCCCGTCATCTCCGCACCGACGTGCTGCCCGGGGACCACCCTCCGTAACACCATGGTCTGCCCCATGAACACCCTTCCCCAGCCTCGGTTTCCACATCGGATGATCTTGACAGCAACGCGTTGACCTCAATACGCGATGGATCTGCTCAGCGGAGTAGCTCGGAATCGCGGTAGCTCAGTTCAGCTCGAGGCTCTTCACGGGAAAGGTAAGCATGACAAGTCGTAGCTGTCGGTAACCATCGGCGGCGAGTCGCTGATTCGTACCCTGCTAGGTCGCCGCTGGCCCAACGATCGCGGGCGTTGTCACGGGTCCAGCTGTGGCCAGGCCTCCAACGTCCAGGCCATCTCCCAGAAGGAAAGCTCGTAGCGGCTGCTCGTGAGGAAGACATCGCGCATCCTGTCCCACGATGCACGGGGCAGGTTCGTGCTGATCCGGTCGGTCAACTCGCGTAGCCAGTCAACCAGCCCAGTGAACTCGTCCGAGGCATACATGTGGATCCAGCGTGCGTAATAGTCGGAGTTGGGCAGTCCACGCTCAGCAAGGCGGCGGCCGATCTCGTTGAATCCCCACATGCAGGGCAGCAGAGCCGCGACAAGCTCGGCGAAGTCGCCGACTGTGGCGGTGCGCAGCATGAAGTCGGTGTAGCCGCGAGTGGTAGGCGCCATCTTTTCCCGCTCGAGATCTGCCGCGGGAATCCCGAGATCAGCGGAGTAGGACCGGTGCAGGTCCATCTCCTCGTGCAAGGTCTCGTGCCCGAGATCCGCGAACCGCCTCATCGTGTCCAGGTCGGGAGCGCGCGCGGCGGCCAATGCCAGCAGGCGGGCGTACTCGATCAGGAACAGGTAGTCCTGCCGGATCCAGAAACGGAACCGCTCCAGGTCAAGCGTGCCGTCCCCGATCCCGCGCACGAACGGGTGGCGGTGCTGAGCGTCCCAAATCGCACCCGCGGCGGCTCGTAGGTCTGCGCTGAGTCCACTCATCAGAGGCCTTCCGCGAGAGCGTCCCAGAAGGACAGCTCGTATGCCTGCAACAGCCGGGTCACCCGGCGGGCCAGCACGGGTGAGTCGCCTGCGGCAAGTCCCTCGTCGAGAACAGCCATAGCGCGAGACTCGAACTCCTCTGGCGGATTGGCGAAAAAGTCGAAGAAGGCGATCGCGTCGTCGCCGGCCCCGTAGGCCTCACGCAGCGCGGCTGCGACTTGCCCGCAGTTGTCACCCCAGGCGGCCAAGTTGGAGAGAAAGGCCAACACGACGTCTGCCCGCGAGCCGTTGAGCGCGAGCCAGGCGACGAACGCCGGATATGCCATGGCGCCGGGATGCGGCTCATGTGCTCGTAGATCGTCGCCGGTCAGGCTCAGCCAGTCAGCCAGACCCCGGAGCTTGTCCATCGCCAGGCCCTCGCTCTGCGCCATGCCGAGGAAAAACTCGCCCGCGAGCCCTGACGGGAAGCGGGTCGCCAGCAAAGCGAAGCTCCGCCGATCACTGGACACGATCGCGTGCTGTTCCCCGGCCAGAGCACGGAGCCGATCCAGGGGGACATCCCGCGCCCGCAGGCGCTCAAGGAAGCGATGAGAGCGGACCGCCTCCGCAGTCTCCGCCAACTCACGCTGGGTCTGCGCAACCAACTCGCTAGCGATGGGCGCCAATCGATCCTTCATCTGAGCTCCTGTCCACCTGAGCCTCGGCTGGGGTTCGGGTCGCCGGACGTCACGACCGAATGGCCCCCGGCTGTCCGGATGTGAACCCCTGTGCAGTGCGCTCGGAGCACCGCCGGGACGGGCGCCGCTCACAGTTACTGGGGCGATCCAGCGGCAGGCCTGGCAGCACAGCTGCGATACGGCAAGAAGCGTGTGGCGGGAAGCGTGGTGCGAACTGTGCACTCGCTTGGGTACTAACGCTGGTCCTCGCCCAAAATCGCTTCGATGCGCTTGACCAGCACGTCAGCGTGCAGCGGTATCGAATCCTCTCGGAGCACCCCTATGCCGTGTAACCGCACCTTCACGGGAAACTCATGCTCGAGCAACTGTTGAGGCACTTGGTGGTCGGACCCGACCTCGGCTAGGTATGCCTCGCCTGACCAAACGGCGTCGCCGGGAAGGTGGAGCTCGATGGCCACGTCGTCGCCTTGCAGGTTCCGCGCCTGGGATACGTCGTGAGTGTCAAGGGACCAGCTCACCAGGGGGGCGGCTGCTTGAGTGACCTCCAGCTCGCCTGGCCTGAGCGGGCCATCGGCAATGCGGCACATCACCTCAACGATCATGCCCTACCTCCCTTTTGTCTGGGGACCATCCTGCCTTACGCCAGAAGTGCCCGACGAGATGGCTGAACGCCTCGGCGCGCTCGATCTGTGGCACGTGGCCGGTGTCGGGGAATAGGTTAGGTACGCGCGTGCGGTGCCCCCGGCGAAGACGTATGCCGCATGCAAAGCCCTCCGATGTGCCGATGTTGGGGACGTCAGGCCATTTCCGCGGTCCCCGCGGCGCGTACCGCTGCCGGCGCACGGGTGAACCGCACACCCTCGTCCTCGAGCGGGCCGTGCCGCAGCAGCAGCACATCCCGCGGGTAGTTCTGGTACTGCCGCCACGGGGCAGCCGGCCCCTGCTTGGGCAGCGCGGCCACACTGCGCAACACGTAGCCGGCCTGCAGATCAATGAGCGGCTCCCGCTGCGGCGTGTCCGGCGCCAATGGCGTGCACACCTGATAGCCACGCTGGTCCATGTGGTTGAGCAGCCGGCAGACGTATTCGCTGACCAGCTCGCCCCTCAGCGTCCACGAAGCGTGGGTGTAGCCGATGGTCAGGGCGAAGTTCGGCACCCCGGACAGCATCAGACCCTTGTAGGCGACGGTGCGGCCGAGGTCGATGTCGGCACCGTCGACACTCAACGCCATGCCACCAATCACCAGCAGGTTCAGACCGGTGGCGGTGATCACGATGTCGGCCTCCAGCTCGGTTCCGGAAGCTAGCCGGATCCCGTGCTCGGTGAAGGTCTCGATGTGGTCAGTGACCACGGACGCGCGGCCGCTACGGATCGCCTTGAACAGATCACCATCCGGCACCAGACACAACCGCTGGAGCCAGGGGTTGTACTGCGGCGTGAAGTGAGTGCCGACGTCGTAGCCTTCGGGCAGCTGCCCCACGGCGCCCTTACGGAGCAAAGTCTTGATCACACCAGGGGCGCGGCGGCTGAGCTGGAAGGTCAGCGTGGCGAGCAGCGCGTTCTTCCACCGGATCACGGGATAGGCGACTTTGGGTGGCAGCCTGCGGCGCAGTGCATCGGCGACAGCGTCGGTCGTCGGTAGCGACAGTATGTAGCTGGGTGAGCGCTGCAGCATCGTCACGTGCGCTGCCTTGTCCGTCATCGCCGGGACAAGCGTCGCCGCGGTGGCGCCGCTGCCGATGACGACCACCCGCTTGCCGGCGTAGTCCAAACCGTCGGGCCACCGCTGGGGGTGCACGACCTGCCCGGTGAAGCGGTCAATGCCCGGGAACTGGGGAGTGTAGCCCTCGTCGTAGCGGTAGTAGCCGGAACAGCCGAACAGGAAGCTGCACGTCAGTGCCACCGATTCGCCGGTGTCGGTCTTGCGCGCTTCGACGATCCAGCGGGCGTCCTCGCTCGACCACTCGGCCCGCACCACCCGGTGCTGGAACCGGATGTGCTGGTCCATGCCGTGCTCGCGCGCGGTCTCACGGATGTACCGGCAGATCGAGTCTCCGTCGACGATGGCTTTTGCACCCGTCCACGGGCGAAACGAGTAAGCGAGCGTGAACATGTCCGAGTCCGAGCGGATACCTGGATAGCGGAACAGATCCCAGGTGCCGCCGATCTCCCCGCGGGCCTCCAAGATCGCAAATGTCTTGCTCGGGCAACGCCGCCGCAGGTGGCAGGCTGCGCCGATCCCGGACAAGCCAGCGCCAACGATCAGCACATCGACGTGATCTGGCCGCATGCCTTCACCTCACCTCACGCAGTGAACCGCTCGTCAATGTGAGCGTATCGACGCTACGTCGAAAATGCCAACAGTATGTTGATAGCCTCGACGGCATGTAGAATCCGCGTATGCGCGCAGGCTCCCCCGCGATCCAC
>JALZDU010000533.1 GCA_030862405.1 Actinomycetota bacterium
GGTGCGCACCAGTCAACCTTGCGCGCCGCCGCCGACTCCATCGCACCTCTGCAGCTCTAATCCCGACCAGTTGGCCTTACGAGAGTTCGGCGATCCGGTATCGGCATGGATCCCTGCACTCAGAAGGGAGGGGGTTCGTTGGGGTCGGGGGGTGGGGATGTGGGTTTTGCGATGGGGGGTGGCTGGTGGGTCCAGGCGTGCCCGCTGGGACTGGTCCAGGTCAGGGTGCCGCGCTCGTCTCGGTGGACTGACCAGCCTGGACTGTGTTTGGTGCGATGATGCCGCTTGCAGTAGGGGTCGATGTTGTGCTCATTGGTGGCTCCGCTACCGGCGGCCGGATCATGAGGTTCGCGGTGGTCGAGGTCGCCGCGGTGGGCGGGTGCCAGGCACGACGGGAAGCCGCAGATGGGGGTACGGGTGATGACCAGGTCACGCAGCGCCGCCGGTGGCCGGTAGACGGTGGTGCCGTAGTCGATCGGTGTCCCGGTGGCGGGATCGGTCAGGATCCGGCGCCAGGTGCCCTGGGCGGCCAGTTCGCGGGCCTGCTCGGCCGTGATGGGCCCGTAACCGGCCAGCTCACCAGGCTGCTCGTCCACCCCGAACAGCGCGCTGAAGGGCATTGTGACGCGTACTTATACCCGAACTCGGGACCGGCGGCGCCGGGTGCGGCAGCGGTCGGTCCGGGACATCGTGGCTTCGGCGGTGCGGGTGCCGGTGCTGAGGGTAACCCGCAGAATCGCAAACCAGGTCCACCAGCGCATCAGCGCGGCGCGCATCCAGGGTCCGTTCGTCGCCAGGTCCGCCGGTCGCCCGGGCGTACTCGTCCAGGATCCCGTAGACCCCGACTGCTTCCCCGGCGGGAAGGCACGCGGAGACCATCGCCATCCCGTTGGGCAGTTCCCAGAATGACACTCCGCGTTCCCGGCGGGCGGCCTGGTGACGGCGGTGCACCGCGAACACGTCATTTCCCGTAGTTGAGAGGCCTGCGCGGGGCCAGCATCTCAACAGTATCGAGCATGAGTTCGGTACTACGGCGTCGCTGTGACGCGAGCAACGGACCGCGCGGCGGCCAGGACCTGATCAGTCGTGATGCGCAGCAGGCCGGGGTCGGGGCGGTCGGCGAACGTGTCTCCGGTGCTGCCTGCCCACAGCGCCACGTGCTGGGGGCGCTGCGGCGGCGGGCCCCAGTGCTGCGGTGACACCGGGCCGAAGAGAACCACCGACGGGGTGCCGTAGGCGGTCGCGAGGTGAGCGATGCCGGTGTCACCGCACACCACCAGCGACGCGCCGGCGACCAGGGCGGCAAGCTGCGCCAAGGTCGTCTGGCCGGCGAGCACCGAGCGCTGCGGCAGCCCGGCCGCGGTCGCTACCTGCCGGGCGAGCGGGCGCTGGTCGGTGTTGCCGGTCACCACCACCGGGAACCCGGACGCGGCCAGTTCACGGGCCACCACGGCATAGCGCTGCGAGGGCCAGTGCCGGGCGGCGAAGGCGCAGCCGGGGTGCACGACCACCGCACCATGCACGGCAGCGGCAACGGCCGGGCGGGCCAACCCCAGATCCGCCGGGTCAGCGGGAATGCCGAAATGGGCGAGCAGCCGGCACCACCGGTGCACCTCGTGAATGTCAGTTTCCCACTCCGGGCCATGTACACCAGGGTGCTTCAGGTGGGCATGGGTGAGCGACACGCCGGGGTGCAGTGCCTGCAAGATGCGGATGCTGTCCGGCCCGCGACCGTGCAGGTTCACTGCCACGTCCGGGGAAGGCATGGCCAGCTCGTGCAGCCCCTCGGTAGGGAGCAGCTCGTCGACCCCCCCGATCAGTGCTACCAGCTCAGCCAACGCGGCGGGTGCGGCCAGTACCAGGCGATGATCCGGATAGGCCGCCCCCAGTCCGCGCAGTGCCGGCACCGCCGTGAGCAGGTCGCCCACGCCCAGCGCCCGCAGCACCAGGACCGTACCCAACCGGCTCACGGCCAGGACGACTCCTCCGACGAGCAGACCACCAGTTCCCGCAGCTGGCAGCCGGGCGGCTGGCGCAACGCATACACCACGGTGGCGGCCACGTCCTCGGGCCGGTTGAGCTTGGCGTCCGGCGGCGGCTTGTACTGGGCGTCGCGGCCGTCGAAGAAGGGGGTGTGCATGCCACCCGGGATCAGCAGCGTCACCCCGATCCCGCCGCGGGTCTCCGCGGCCAGCGCCCGGGTGAAGCCGATGACGCCGAACTTGGCCGCGCAGTAGGCCGTCGCATCGGGCAACGCCTTGAGCCCGAGGGTGGACGAGCAGGTCACCACAGTTCCCCCGGACTGCTCCAGGTAAGGCAGCGCGGCACGCACCACCCGAACCGTGCCCAGCAGGTTGACCTGCACCACCCGCTCCCACTCGTCGGCCGGCACGCTGCCCAGTGAGCCGCAGGAATCGATCCCGGCGGCGGTGAACACCGCATCCAGCCGGCCGCCAGTGGTCGCGACCAGGTCCGCAACGGCCTGCTCGGTGGCCACCCGATCAGCCAGATCCGCCTGCACGTAGTCCACGGTTCCGGCCGGTAAGGCCCGGTCGAGGACCAGCGGGCGCCCACCCGCGTCGATCACCGCCTCGACCGTGGCCGCGCCGAGCCCCGACGCACCCCCGGTGATCAGCACGTTGCCCAGCGGTTTCATCCGCTCTCCTTCTGTCATGGTGTGTCCTGGGCAGCCGCGACCAGCCGGCTAGTGGAGTACCCCTCCACCTGAGGGATGATCACGGTCTGCCCGCCGTACCTGCTGACCAGCGGTGCCTCGGGCAGGTCCGCCACGGTGTAGTCGCCGCCCTTGACCCAGATGTCAGGCCGCAGCCGGTCGAGCAGCTCAGCCGGGGTGTCCTCGTCGAATACCGCCACCGCGTCGACCGGCTCCAGCGCCTCGAGCAGCGCGATCCGGCCCGCCGCGGGCACGATCGGTCGGCTCGGTCCCTTGAGCCGGCGCACCGACTCGTCGGAGTTGAGGCACACCACCAGGCCGTCACCCAGCGCGCGGGCTTGGCGCAGCAGGCTCAGGTGCCCGGGGTGCAGCAGGTCGAAGCACCCGCCGGTGGCCACCAGCCGCCCACCCCGGTGGCGCACCCGAGCCGCGATGTCCGGCACTGATCGGGCCACCTGTGGGTGAGTCACCTCGCTGCCGGCAGTGCGCAAATCGATCGAGGAGACCCCACCGTCGGCGACGAAGTGTGACGCCGCGCCGACCGCCACCGTGACGGCCTCGGTGATGGAGCGGCCATCGAGCAAGGCACCGGTGGCCGCTGCGGCGAAGGCATCACCCGCGCCACAGGGGTCGCTGCCGGGAGGGACCACCATCTCAGGCACCGGCACTGCCAGGCAGCCATCTGACGCCGTGAGCAGCGCGCCGCGGGCTCCCCTCGTCATCGCCACCGCGGAGCATTGCCACCGCTGCCGCAGCACGGCACCGATCGCCAGGCCATCAGCTGCGGAGGCGAAAGCAGTGGCCTCGCTCTCGTTGGGGGTGATCAGGCGGCACCCGGGGACCGGACGGCCACCGTGGGGATGCGGGTCCCAGACCACGGGCATCCGGCAGGCCAGCTCGGCCAGTGCCACCCGCAGGCCGGCACCAGCGGTCACGCCACGTCCGTAGTCGGCGACCAGCACGGCCTGAGCGTCGCGTAGCGCATCCTGCACGTCAGAGCCAATTGGACCAGCGGCCGCCCGGCCGTCGCCCGAGTCGATCCGCAGCAGCGACCGGCCAGCCGCGCGGACCCGGGTCTTGCACACTGTCGCGCCGCGCAGCGGCATGGCCACCACGTCGATGTGGGCAGCGAGCAGGCCAGCGAGCAACCGGGCCGGCGGGTCGGTGCCCAGCGCGGTGACCAGCGTCACCTGGTGGCCCGCTCGGGCGGCCAGCAGCGCCGCGAGGCCCGCGCCACCCGGTCGCTGGCACTGCGAGCTCAGGTCGACGACAGGAACGGGCGCGTCTGGGCACAGCCGGTTCACGGTGCCGGTGATGTCGCTGTCCAGCAGGGTGTCGCCGAGCACCACCAGCCGGGAGCCGCTCACTGATGCGCCCTCATAGCGGCACCGTGGGCGGGACGACACCCAGCGCATCGTCCACCACGGCGCACAACGCGTGGATCACCGCGAGATGGACCTCCTGCACGGTGGCCATGCTGGGCGCTTCCACCGCGATCGCGTCGTCGCAGACCGCCGCCAGCGTGTTGGGCGCCGGACCGGTCAGCGCCCACGCGGTCATCCCGATCTCGTGCGCCGCCTTGGCCGCGGAGACCACATTGCGGCTGATGCCGCTGGTGGACAGGGCGATCAGCACGTCACCCGGGCGCCCGTGGGCGAAGACCTGCCGGGCGAACGTCTCGTGCCCGCCGTAGTCGTTGCCGATCGCGGTGAGCGCGGAGGTGTCGGCGTGCAGGGCGATCGCCGACAGCGGGCGCCGGTCGTGCAGGTACCGGCCGACCAGCTCGCCGGTGAGATGCTGGGCTTCCGCGGCGCTGCCGCCATTGCCGCACACCAGCAGCCGCCCCCCGGTAGTCAGCACACCCGCCAGGTGCCGTCCCCAGAAGTCGATCTGCGGGCCTTCGGCGTCGTCCATCCCGGCCAGGGCGGCGCGCAGCGCGGCGAAGTGTCCCCGGCTCACGACCGGCCTCCCGCCGGCGTGGCAGTGGGATCTTCCTCGGTTTGATTCGCTGCGGAATTTGGCATGTCCGCCAGCACTCGGCGGTACAGCTGCTCGGTGTCACCCGCGATCCGATCCCAGCCGTAACGGGAACGCGCCCGGGCCGCGGCGGCCGAGCCGATCGCAGCCAGCCGTCCCGGATCGGCCAGCAGTTCCCGCAACCGTTGCGCCAGGGCGCTCGCATCCCGCGGGGGCACCAGCGCACCGGTGCGGCCCTCCACCACGGTGTCCAGGTGCCCACCCACCGCCGAGGCGACCACCGGCACACCGCAGGCCATCGCCTCCAGCGGCACCATGCCGAACGGTTCGTACCACGGCACGCTGACCACCACGTCGGCTGAGCGCAGCAACGCAGGAACATCCTTGCGCGGGACATGGCCGATCAGCCGGACCCGCTCGGATACCTCACAGTCCTGCGCGATCCCGGCCAGCCGGGCGCGTTCGGCTTCGGTGGTCGCGTCCCCCCCGCCAGCGATGATCAGTTCCGCGCTGGGCACGCCGGTCAGCGCGCGGATCGTGGTCTCGACTCCCTTGCGCGGCACCAACCGCCCGAGCGACAGGATGCGGTAGCGACCGTCGCGCGACGCCCGAGGCCCGTGCGGGCAGAACCGGTCGAGGTCGACACCGCAGGGCACCACGGCGACCCGCTGCGCCGGCACGTCCAGGGCGGCAAGTTCGGTGACCTCGTCCGAGCAGGTCGCGATCACCAGTGCGGCGTCGCGGGCCAGGCTGTGTTCCAGTGACAACCGCGACGGCGGGCTGGGGTCCGCCGCGCCCTGGTGGCGCCGCTTCACCACGCCTAACGCGTGGAAGGTCTGCACCACGGGGATCCCGGTGCTCCCGATACTTCGGACGCCGCGCTGCGCGGCCAGCCCGCTCATCCAGAAGTGGGCGTGCACGATGTCCGGTGGCTGCTGGACCCACCGGCGCGCCAGGTGCTCGCCGAACTCGGGCATGTGCACGAGAAGCTCGTCCTTGGGCAGGGGGACGGGGGGCCCCGCGCGGACGTGCTCGACCGTCACCCCCGGCGCCGTCCGGACCCGTTCGGGCAGGTCAGAGCTGTCGCGGCGGGTGTGCACCGTCACGTGGTGACCACGCCGGCCCAGCGCCTGGGCCAGCTGCGCAACGTGAACGTTCTGCCCGCCGGAGTCGACCCCACCGATCGCCGCGAGCGGGCTGGCGTGCTCAGAGATCACATCGATCCTCATCGCGTCACCTCCTTCAGCAACCGGTCCCAGTCGGTGCGGAACCGATCCAGCGAATACCTCTGGCGGGCGGCGGCTCTGGCCGCCAGGCCGGTGCGGCGGGCGAGATCGGGATCGGCGATAAAGGTGCTCAGCGCGTCGATGAGCAGGTCGACTCGGGTGGACACCACGCCGGCGTGCGGCGGAACCGCCTGCGGTGCTTCGGTGGTCGCCAGCGCGACCACCGGCATGCCCAGGTGCATGGCTTCGAGCAGGGACAAGCCCAGCGACGTCCAGCGGATCGGGTGCAGGTACACCCGGCGGCGGGCAAGTTCGGCGTGCATCCGCGCCTGCGGCAGATCGTCGAACATCGCGATCCGGTCGTGGGATGGCAACGAGGAGACCACCATGCCGAAGACGTCCAGCGGTACCCGGCCAGCGAAGCGTGGCAGCAGGTCGGTGCCGGTGACCCGCCCCCGGCGGACGGGCTCGTTGATCACTACGCCGGCGTGCGGGATCTCGCCGGTGTAGCGGTAGCCGGGGTCGGCGATGCCGTGCTCGATCACCACGGTGGGCGCGCGGCCGCAGTCCCAGAAAAGCTCGTTGAACGGCGTGACGTGCACCACCGGGATGTCAGACCGGTCGGCCATCGGGTGCCGGGTGTCCGGCACGTCACCCCGGGGGGCGTTGTGCTCGACGTACACCGCGGGCACGTCACGTCCCGGGCGCCGGCCCAGCCACTGCTCGACGAGGTGGAGCTCGTGCGGGCGTTGCAGCACCACGACGTCGACGTGCTCGGTGGCCAGCGCCGTCGGGGTCACTTCGATCGCGTTGTCCGGCCAGTCGTAGGTCTGAGCGCGGCCGCGACCGTCGGGGCCGCGGTCGGTGGTGACCGGTACCAGGTAGGTCTGGGCGCCGCGGACGAAGGCGGTGCTCCAGGAGCCGTGGACATGCCAGTGCAGCACCCTCATGCCGCCACCAGCAGCGCATCAACCGCCTCCACGACATCGAGCGGCGCCACCCCGGTCAGGCAGGGATGCCCGGGCACGGGGCAGTGCCGGGCCCGGGTGTCGCGGCAGGGCGCATCCTGGTCACCCAGCAGTACGGTCGGCACACCGTAGGGTGCCCAACGCGCGGCAGGAACAACGGGGGAAAACAGCGACACCACCGGTGTGCCGACCGCGGCGGCCAGGTGGGCGGGGCCGGTGTTGCCGACGACGACCGCGCGGGCACCGTCGAGCACGGCGGCCAGCGTGCGCAGGTTAGTACGGCCGCCCAGGTCGGTACCGGTGTCACCGGCGACCAACGCGGTCAGGTCGCGCTCGCTGGGTGATCCGGTGACGATCACCCGGTGCCCGGCCGCGGCCAGGGCGCCGACGGCCTGCGCGCAGTGCTGCGCGGGCCACTGCCGGGCGGGCACCGAAGCGCCCGGGTGCACCACGACGTATCCCGGTCCTGCGGTGAGGTGCTCGACGGAAGGCAGCGGACGGCGGACCGCGAGTCGACCGTCGTCACTGGGTGGTAGCGCAAAGCCCGCGGCGCCGGCCAGCGACAGCGCACGCTGCGCCTCCGGTGGGTCACCGTCGACGCGGTGTCGCAGGTCCAGCAGGGAGCCGGGATAGTCCTCGCTGATCGCGCCGATCCACCCGACGCCGGCCAGCCGCAGCAGCAGCGCCAGCGGCAGCGGCGACTGGTGAAACGAGGTGAACAGCAGCGCCGCATCCGGCGCCTCGGCGCGTACGGCATCGTGTAGCACGGCAACATGCTCGGAGGTGACGGGTTTGGGATCGGGATCGATCCACGGCGCGCACCACTCGATCACCCGATCCACTCCGGGCAGCAGCTGCCCGGCCGCCTGCCCGTGCGGGCCGGTGAGCAGCACCACCCGGTCGGCCTGCGCGGCGACCGCGCGGATCGCAGGCCCCGCCAGCAGCACGTCCCCGGCATTGTCCAGGCGGGCCGCCAGCACGGTGCCGTTCACTGGGCCGTTCACGGCGTTGTCCCCGACAGTGCTAGCTCCACCGCGGCGGTGACATCCGGCGCCACCTGCGGGGCAGCACGGATCTCCGCGGGCCGGGTGCGGCCGTTGGGCACCAGGATGCCGCGGGCACCGGCCGCGGCGGCGGCGGTGACGTCGGCACCGATGTCCCCGATGACCACGCATCGGTGCACTGGCACACCGAGTTGGGTGGCGGCGGCGTGCACCAGCCCCGGCGCCGGTTTGCGGCACCCGCAGCCGTCGTCCTCGCCGTGCATGCACACACACAGCACGTCGAAGGGACCCAGCAGCTGTGCCACCCTCGCATTGACCCGCTCCAGCTGCTCGGGACTGATCAGTCCCCTGGCGACTCCGGACTGGTTGCTCACTACACCGACCGGGATGCCGAGCTCGCGCAGCCGGTCCAGGGCCTGCTTCACCCCGGGTAAGGGACGGACCGCAGTGGGGTCGGCGTTGTAGGGCACGTCGTGGATCAGGGTGCCGTCCCGGTCGAAGAGCACCGCGGCGGGCACCGCTGTGGCCGCCAAGGGGCTGGTAGACAGCACCTGACGCCAGCGCAGCTCACCGATCAAGCGATGCCAGCATGCCACCGGGGGGATGGCGATGCTGGTGGCCACCATCCGGGCGATCTCGGCAGGGTCCCGCGGGCCGGGGAGGATCCGGCGCAGGGCGAACTCGACCGTCAACGCCGCCCAGGTGAGTCCGGCCGCGCCGGCAAGCAGCCGGTGGCGTCGGGTGGCAGCACCGAGCGCGACGGCGGCGCATGCGGTGGTCAGCGCGTGCCAGCGCAGCCGTCCCGGGCCGTCCCCGATCCGTTCCCGCCAGCCGGGCCCGTGCCGGCGTCGCATCAGGACGTCGTCGGCGTTGCCGCGTTGGGCCC
>JALZDU010000015.1 GCA_030862405.1 Actinomycetota bacterium
TCCTTCGACATCGCGGTCGGGGGCACGGACGTTCGCCGGATCACCGGCCACTTGGCGGCTGCTCAAGCCCTCGTGGGTGGGGGGAGGCCCACAAAAGCGACGAACCGCCAGCTCTATAAAGTTGATCTATTAGGAGTTGAACGGCATTAAGCCGCTATCCGACTCCCGCAGGAAGGGGAGAAGCCGTTTGCCAGGTGTGAGGCACGGCCTCGGCCGAGACGAGGTGTTCGTGGGCGGCCCGCCACACCTTGCACGGCGACGCTCCGGGGCGCCAGCGGCTTGAGCACTGTGGACAGCGACCCCGCGAATCAGGCGCATGGGTGGCAAGCAGGGCGCGCCAGCCGTAGGTCAAACGCGGCAGCTCGCTACGTGCAACCGACAGCAGTGAACCGTTATCGGCGCTGCACGCCAGCTCGTCCAGCATGTCCAGCCGGTCCCACACCGCCTGCCGGAGGATCTGACCCAGAACCCGGTCCACCTCGCCACCTTCCCTCGTTGTGCGCCGAGAATTTCCGCCACATCGGGCGGGTTCCCGCAACGTCATCAGGTACATAGTCGGGGTACTAAACCCGTTATGATCCTGTGTTGCGCCGATCGGGCGTGCTATGACGATGAACGGCAGAAACTGATCGGTAGCGCCGATCGGCTTTGCCGAAGTGCACTTCACCAACGCTACGGGCATGCCTAGGCTGCATGCGTCGCCCGTCGGACGGCTTATTAGGGGGCGAGATGAACGTGACCGGCTCGCAGGACCACCCGCTGTCTCCCGAGGTCTGGGAGGAGGCGGAGATGAAGCGGGTGCTAGTTGATCGCGACATCAGCTCCGTATACCGGTTGCTCCGACGGGTAGGTATTTCGCAACGGCAAATCGCGGCCTTGACCGGGCAGTCCCAGTCCGAGGTCTCGGAGATTCTCAAGGGCCGCCAGGTCATGGCCTACGACGTGCTTGCGCGAATTTCTGACGGTCTAGGTGTCCCCCGCGGATACATGGGCCTCGCCTACGACGACGCAACTGCGACCAACCTGGTCGCAGCGCCCGACGACGCGCTGGTCGAGGAGGATGAGTCGGTGAAGCGCCGGAAGCTCCTGGCGCATGGAGCTGCCGTGATGTTCGGTACCGCGGTGTTGGGGGCCGACAGTGGGAAGTGGCTGCCCAGCCCTTCCCAGACGCCGGCACCCAGCAACATCGGTATGACCGATGTCAAGCAAGTTGAGGCAGCTACCAGGGCCATGCGCGCCCTGGACTACCAGTTCGGCGGCGGCGCGTGTCGTGACGCGGTGGTCGCCCAGTTGTCCTGGGCACAACGCCTGCTGTCCGCGTCGAGCAAGGAGATGGTTCGCACCCGGCTGTACCGGGCGCTGGGCGATCTGCAGAACCTGGCCGGATGGACAACCTTCGACGTGGGGTTGCTGGACTCGTCGCGCAGCCACTTCGCCGCTGCGCTGGAATTCGCCAAGCAGTCCGGCGACTCCGGGCTGATGTCCAACATCATGTACCGGATCGGCCGGGTGTACTTGCACCACGACGCGCCCAATGACGCCCTCAAGTGGTTCCAGTTGGGCCAGATCGCCGCGCAGGACTCCGGATCGGAGTTGGCTGTCGCGGTGCTGTGCGGCAACGAAGCCTGGGCCTACGCGATGATGGGCGACGACGTGCAGGCCAGGAAGCTGCTCGGCCGATCTCGTGATGAGCTGGCGAGGGCTGATCTGTCCGAGGCGCCCGACTGGGCCCGGTTCTACAACGAGACCGACATGAACGCGATGATCGGAACAGTGCACACCGTGCTGTCGGCCATCGACGTCAAGCACGCGGCCATCGCCATCCCCGCGATCAACCAATCCCTCACCCAATACGACGAGTCGATGGCTCGTAGCCGGACCTTCATGCTCACCGCACTGGCCACCAACCACCTGCGCCAAGGCGACGTCGACCACGGTGTCCGGGTCGGTCGGGACGCCCTGACCCTGGCCACCGGGCTGAAGTCCAGGCGAGTGGCTGACCGGCTGAAACCGTTGGAGGTCGAGGCGGGGCGGCGGTCCAGTAATTCCGATTCCCGTCAACTCTCACATCTGATCCGGCAGTACCGCGCTGTATGAGGCAAGCTGTCATGACGGCGCTGTCGACTCTTCCACGTGATCAAAGACTCGCCAGCGGACTGCTGGCGATATGCGCCGAACTCGGTCTGGATCCAACCGGGGCAAGATTGCTGCGCAACGTGAACAACGCAGTTTTCCGGCTGTCCCGAGATCCTGTGGTGGTCCGGTTGGTCACCCTGCCCTCCTACATCCCACGGGCCAGGCTGGCGGTTGCCGCCGCGACGGTATTCGCCGAGCATGACGTGCCGGCGATTCGATTGCTGCCTGGCATCCCGCAGCCGGTGTCGGCCGGCGAACACATCGCCACCGTGTGGCAGGCGCTGCCATCGGTCGGCCCCGTGCCCGGCGGTGCGCAGCTGGCCGGCTTGCTGCGAGCCGTGCATGCGGTACCGACGCCGTGCCGAGCGTTGCCGAACTGGGATCCACTCACTGATTTCGATAATCGGATGCGGCACACCACCACGATGGCTGATGCCGACCGCGACTTCCTCCTGCGACGCAGTGCCGAACTGGCCACCGCCGTCACGGAGCTGGATTTTGCGCTGCCAACGGCCGTGCTGCACGGCGACGCCCATCTGGGCAACGTCATCGCTGGGCCGGCTGGTCCGGTGCTGTGTGATTTCGATTCTTGCGCCATAGGGCCGCCGGAGTGGGATCTGACCCCGGTCGCAGTATCAAACGTCCGGTTCGGCAGACCCCGTGCCCACCAGCGTGACTTCATCGACGCCTACGGGTTCGACGTCCGGGACTGGAAAGGCTTCGAGGTGCTGCACGGTATCCGCGACCTCAAGTTGATCGCCGGGGTATTCCCGCGGGTCGGTTCCCCGCCGGCTGTGCAGGCGGAGTTCGACCGCCGGATGGCTACCCTGCGGGCTGGTCGGCTGTCCGAACGCTGGCGCACCGTCCGACGCTGAACCGCTCGGACTACTGGACTGCTCCGACTACTGAGCTGTTAACTCACTGCGCCATGCACGTGCAACTGGGGGATGCGTCGAGCCACCCGGACGTCTACTGTCGAGCCAGTGTCATTGGCTCCCCTATCGAAGGCGGGAGTGCTGGTCCCGCCCCGGACTGAGAGCGACGATGCGGTGGGCGGGGGCACCACAACAGTCACAATCTCACATGCTCGGACGCTCCGCGCGCTTCCATTGGAGCTGCTGCGGACCTCCACCGTGGCCGACAAGCAGCCGGTCCGGCTGGACGACAGAGAGCTCCATGCGCTGCTGACAACTCTGCAGGCCAACTCAGAGGCTGCCTCGGCCCGGCTCGCCGACAATGCCGTGGCGTATCTGGCCACTGCGCGGGGGAGCTGGTCACCACACCACCCACCGGATGTCGTGGCGGCGCTACACCGGATCCTGACTCGGTCGCGGTTCCTCAAGGGTTCACGGTCCTGCTTTCCACTCGATACCGCGATGGCACAGATCGCGTCGTTGGTCGAAGCTGGGCAGCCGGTCACGGTTGTGACCAGCGGTTTTCCCTTCAAGCAGCATGACAATGGGCTCAAGGCGGCTGGTCCTTGGCCGGACCTGGCCGAGCTCGGTGCGCTGCTGCGACTCAAGGAGCTGCACCGGGCCTTCACGGCGCTGTACCCTCCTGGCCTGCGCGTGCTGGTGCTTAACGACGGTGGCTATTCGCGACCGCGCGAGTCAACAGAGATTCGGCGTTACCGCCACCAGCTACGGCGCTACGCGGAGCTGATCGGGCTCGACAATTCGGTGCGCTTCCACGACCAGTCGTGCTTCGTCGCCGGTCTGCTCGGCGAGCAGAGTTGGAACAAACGCGAGCAGTACCGTCGCACGTTTCGCGAGTTGATCTTGCTGCTGGCCGCCAGTCCTCGCTCGCTGGACAGCGCCGGCCGGGCCGATCGGCGGCTGGCCGAAGCGCTGCCTGCCAGGTTGCTGGCCGGTGTGCCGTCCTTTCGCGACATTCTCGCCTCCCTGGTGTACTCGGTGCCGGTGCCGGCTCCAGCGGGGGCTGACCCACGGCAATGGGCCTGCGAGGTACTGGCGTGGCCAGACGGGTATGCCGAGCCGGATCTGTCGCCGGATCTGGTCTCAGCCCGGCGGGAGGTCGTTGCGTCGGCGTGGCAGAACTCCGTGGATTACCTCGCGGCTTCCCTCGCTGACGCCGCCGCCGGCGTTGCCAGGCACTACCCGCCACACGTCCGGCTGGCCACGGTGGCCTCCCGACCGGGCTGCAGTGGTTTCTCCTACCTCGGTGGCTCAACGCTGTTGCCGTGGCACGGCACCGGATGCCTCGACGGCCGGAGCCTGCTGGTCGCCGAGTTCCTGGTAAGCCTGGACCATCGCGGCTTCTGCCCAGTCTATTCCGACCTCATCGGCGACGAACAGCCGCTGCTCATGGTGCCGTGTGCCCGGATCGTGCACTCCCAGGGCCGCCGGCGAGTGGACCCCGCGCTGCTGGCTACCGCCCGACTGCGCCATCGATGATTCCGCTGGCGGGCTAACGCCGGGCGCCGTTCGGACGATGGTCATCACGACCGGACTAATCAGGGCGGTGCGTCGTGGCAAGACAGTCCAGCGGGATCCCCGCGCAGCAAGTCGAGCCGCTGCGTGCCCGGAACCGCTTGCGCTTACTGCGCCGCAGCCGCACAGCACGGCTCGAAGCCGATTTCTTAGACCGCCTGGTCGATGCGGAGCTGGAGTTCCTGCGCCAGCTACCGGCACCGCTGCGGGACGGGCCGGCTGAAGCGCTCGCGGTGCTGGTGATGCTCGCCCAGGACTACCGGTATTACGCATTGGGCTGGATCAATCGCCGCGAGTTGCGACACCGCGCCGAGCGCGCACTGACCGATCTGGACGTATTGCGGCGGATCCCCGGCGCGCAACCGCTGCCGGCGAACACGATCGACTGATCTGGCACCAGGATCAGTTGACCGGTGCGTCAAGCGGAGCGACCGACCCGCAGCGCCACTACCACACCGACCACCAGCAGCGCACCCGCGCCGGCCAGCCACTGCCACACCGGGCTGCCGTCGGAGCTGGCGGTGCCAGACGCAACGGGGCCAGCCGCAACGGGGCCGGACCGGTCCGTGCCGGATGGGGCCGGCGAGGCAGCGGCCGCGCCCGAGCCTGCGGTGGTCAGCGTGAACCGCACCACACCGCGCACCGGGTGGCCATCAGCGGAAAGCACTTGATAGGCGATCGTGTACTGACCGGCTGGCCCCAGCGCGCGGACCGGTGCCGACACTACAGCGCCAGCTTCGGCCGGTGGACCGGCCTGCCACTGGCTGTTCTTCGGCCCGGTCACGGTTACGGTGCTGAACCCAGGTTTCACGGGCAGGTCGAAGATGAGCCTGACCTGCGCCGGGCTGGTCGCCACGGTGGAACCGTCCGGGGGGTCACTGCCGATCAGTTCATTGTGCGCGACTGCGGGGCCAACGCTACCCAGCAGCGCCAGCCCCACGAGTGCCACGAGTGCCAGTAGGTACCTCACGCGCCCCACGCTAGCGGCGCTGGGTGAACGCACATCTGTCAGTCCTTGGATCTAGTCTGGCGCCGTGGACTCAGCAGTGCTGCTTGACGCGGGTGTGGTCACCCGGTGCCGTCGCCGGGTGCATTTGGATCACGACCCGGCATCAGCCGACACCCCACGGGCGGCCCTCGACCCCACCGCTGAGCGGCGAATCGCCGATGCCACCGCGCACCGTCGCCAGGTCGCCGACCGGCTGGCCCAGCGATACGCCGATGACTGGAGAGAGGTAGCGCCCGACCTTCCTGGTGAGCAGCGCTGCGCCGCCACTATTGCGCTGCTGCACCAGGGTGCCCCGTTCGTCTGGGGCGGGCTGCTGCCGGCGGACCCCCTCGGCGGGCGGCGAGGCGGCGTCGAGCTGCTGGTGCGCCACCGCGGTGGTTATCTGCCGGTAATCGTCGTGCGGCATAAAGTCACCGATCCGGGCTCCGGCGCCCGGACCAGCCCACTGACCCAACCCATCCTGGCTGCCGCCCGTACCGACCGGGCCCGCAAAGTCCGCCCGCAATCCCGGGACCAGTTACGGCTGGCACACACCTTCCGGCTGCTACAGGCAGCCGGACTGGCGCCCCGCGGCCGAGCCACCGGCGGCGTGGTCGGTCTGGAGGCCGATGTGGTTGTCTGGCACGACCTGGACGCCCCCACGTGGCCGGCCGGCCGTACCGCGATGGCCGAATACGATGCTCGGTTCGCCGATCGGCTGGCTGTGGCGCGCGCTGCGGCCACCGAAGCGCAGCCGCTGGCACTGCCATCTCGGGTCACCGAATGCCGTTCATGCCCGTGGTGGCCCACCTGCGGGCCGACGCTGCGGGCGTCGCGGGACGTCAGCATGGTGCTGCGTGGCGAGGACACGGTGGCGCTGCAGGCGGCGGGGGTATCCACGGTAGATGCTCTCGCCGCCCTGGACCCGGCGGGCGAGCCGCCGGTGCCGATGGTCGGGATGTCCTTGCGCGACGCGGTCCTGCTGGCCCGCGCCTGGCAGCGAGACCTCACGCTGGTGCGACGTAACCAGCACATCTCCGTGCCGCGTGCCGACGTCGAGGTTGACGTGGACATGGAGAGCTTTGATGAGGCCGGCGCGTACCTGTGGGGATGCCTGCTGTCGGGCTCCGACATCGGACTGTCCGGCGGCTACCGCGCTTTCGCCACCTGGGAGCCGGTACCGACACCAGACGAGGCGCGATCGTTCGCCGCGTTCTGGGGCTGGCTGGCCGACGTTCGAAGGCGGGCTGCGCTACGCGGCTTGAGCTTTCACGCCTACTGCTACAACGAGCAAGCCGAAAACCGCTGGATGCTGTCCTCCGCGCAGCGCTTCGCTGGTGCTCCGGGAATCCCGACCGTCACCGAGGTGCAGGAGTTCGTCTCCTCCGACCAGTGGGTGGACCTGTACGAGCTGGTCAGCACCGAGTTCCTGTGCGCGCACGGCAAAGGGCTCAAGACGATCGCTCCGGCAGCCGGCTTTTCCTGGCACGATCCCGAGGCCAGTGGGGAGAACTCGATGCGCTGGTACCGGGACGCGGTCGGGCTGGGTAGCGATGAGCCGGATCCGGCGCAGCGCGAAAGGCTGCTCACGTACAACGCCGATGACGTGCGCGCCACCTGCGCCCTGAGACTGTGGATGAGCTCGCAGCTGGTATATGAGGTTCCTTACGCTGGCGATCTCTGACCCGTCCGCCGCGCGCTGTTCGGGTATCTCGGTAGCGGTGTGCCACGATGAGCGGGACAACGCAGCGTGAGGGGAGAGCGCATGTTCGTGCGGCGGATCGCGGTGATCGGCTCCGGATATGTGGGCCTGACCACTGGGGCATGCCTGGCGTCGTTGGGGCATCGGGTGGTGTGTGCCGATGTGGACCAGGCCAAGGTAGCCCGGCTATCCGGTGGCGAGGTCTCAATCTTGGAACCGGGGCTTCCCGAACTCGTGGGTGAGGGCCTGGCCGCTGGCCGGTTGCGTTTCGTGGTGGGCGCAGCCGCTGCGGTGGGTAACGGAGCTGACGCAGCTGAGGTGGTGTTCCTGTGCGTGCAGACTCCGATGGGTTCGGGCGGCGCGGCTGATCTGTCGGCGGTGGAGTCGGTCGCAGCCGAGATCCGCGAGCTCTTGCCGGCGGGTTGCGTGGTGGTCAACAAGTCGACAGTGCCGGTAGGTACCGCGGCACGCACCGCGCAGTTGCTGAACCGCCCGGACGTGGCGGTGGTCAGCAATCCGGAGTTCCTGCGGGAAGGCTCAGCGGTGGAGGACTTCCTCAACCCCGACCGCATCGTGGTGGGCTGCGACGCCCAGGACGCCGCCGAGCGGGTCGCCGCGCTGTATGCCCGGTTGGGCGCGCCGACGGTGCTCACCGACGCCGCTAGCGCAGAGATGGTCAAGTACGCGGCGAACTGCTTCCTGGCGATGAAACTGTCCTATGTCAACGCCGTCGCGGAGCTGTGCGAGCGCTTCGGCGCCGATGTGCTGGACGTCACCGAGGGCATCGGCTACGACCGGCGGATCGGGCAGGCTTTCCTGCAGCCGGGCCCGGGTTGGGGCGGATCCTGCCTACCCAAAGACACTCATGCGCTACTGCAGGTCTGCGCGGGAGTGGAGTTCGACTTCAGGCTGCTGCAGGCCAGCCTGGACACCAACACCCGCCAGCACCACCGGATGGTGGACAAGATTCGCGACGCCGTCGGCGGGTCACTGGCCGGGCAGCGGATCGGGCTGCTCGGGCTGACTTTCAAGGCCGGTACCGACGATCTGCGTGATTCGCCGGCGTTGACGGTGGCGAGGCTGCTGGCCGCTGAAGGTGCCGAACTGATCGGCTACGACCCCGGGGTACCCGCCGCGGTACCTGGTATGACCGATGACATGCAGGTCACCGACGACCCGGTCAAGGTAGCCTCCGGCGCCGCTGCCCTAGTGGTTCTCACCGAATGGCCGGAATTCCGAATGCTGGACTGGGGCCGGCTGGCGGAGCTGGTGGAGCGTCGCATCGTGGTCGACACCCGCAACCTGCTCGACGCCGACGTCCTTGGCCGGGTCGGCTTCGAGGTCCGTGGCGTCGGTCGTAGGGCCAATCGTCCGATCGGTTTCGTCGCCGCCGGTGGAAAGGTCGGCGGAGGCGTTGCGATCCGCACGACAAATGGCCTCTCTTAGTTCCCGTCATAACCCCCACCGGGTGGGCTCGGCACTCTGTGTGCGCAGATTGCCCTGCCCTTCCGAACGACCGAGAACATCTCGGGTTCCACCACGTCCCCCCGGTCGGCAAACAGCCGGTGCTCCAGGA
>JALZDU010000027.1 GCA_030862405.1 Actinomycetota bacterium
GTGTGGACCAGATGGAGTGCAACGGGTTTGTCCGGCATGCCTTGTCCTCGCTCGGCGGTAATCGCTTCCTTGCGAAACGCCTTGCGGGTCGCCGTGAGCCACTGCTCCCATTCAGCGGGACTTTGCGGCTCACAGTCGGCGAGTAATAGGAACCCACCACAGAGCGAGCAGCGTCCCTGCTGCATCTGCAACAGACGCAGACTGACGCCACCCACCGGCGGTGCGCTCCGCTGACGCCGCTTGGCCCAGTAGGTGGCCAGGTCCGGGTCGTCCGGAGACGCCGTTGCTGGCACCATCTGGTGTCGGACGATTTTGGTCCAGGCGAACTTGAACAGGTAGGCGCCGCTGTCACGGTCACCGAAAACCCATCGGTCTCGCCTGAACCGGTTGAACATGCCGAAGTAGCGCCGGACAACCCAGCGCCTCGACTTGTTCGAGTGGCTATACGTGGCCCACTTGTAGGTAATGGTCCACACATGCTTGTCCAGCTTGGCGAACGCCTCGCTGGAGACCACCGTCCGGTAGTAGGCCGACCATCCCCGGATGATCGGGTTCAGTCGTTTGATCACCGCTGCGGCGTTCGCCCCACGCAGGGCGCGCACCTCAGCAGCGAGCCGTTCCCGGTGTCGTTGCACGGCCGCCTTCGATGGTTTGACCAGCAGCTTGGTCCGGTAGCGGCGGACGTTGAATCCCAGGAAGTCAAACCCATCATCGAGGCGCACGATGCGTGTCTTGTCCTCGTTGAAGGCCAGCCCTCTGGGCGCCAGCCATGCGGCCAGCCGTGTCTTGACCTCTTCGGCCTGTTCACGGCTGACGCACATTGCCACCAGATCGTCTGCGTAGCGCACCACCACGGGGCTGCCCACCAGCGTCGTGCCAGCCATCCGGCCGGCCTGACGGTAGCGGACCCCGGCGGCCTCCTCCATCCCGTGCAAGGCCACGTTCAACAACAACGGGGAGACCACTCCTCCCTGAGGAGTTCCCTCCTCGGTCGGGGCGAACCGACCCTTTTCGACCACCCCTGCCTTCAGCCACCGCTCGACGAGCGCCCTGGCCGGGAACCCGCCGAGAGCTTCGAGAAGGTGGGAATGGTCGATGCGGTCGAAGGCCGCCGCCAAGTCGGCGTCGAGCACCCACCGGCGGCTGGGGTTGGGACCCCGCGCCACCTTGTAGATGGCCTCGATCGCGTCGTGGCAGCCGCGGCCCGGTCGGAATCCATAGGACTTCGGCTCGAACCGCGCCTCCCACTCGGGTTCCAGCGCACTGACGACCTGGGCTTGCAACGCCCTATCGACGATGACCGGGATGCCGAGCGGGCGCTGTTTCCCGTTGGCCTTGGGTATGAACACCCGCTTGACCGGTTGGGGCTTCCACGAGTCGCCATGACGTTGCACTCGGTCGGCCAAGAAGGCCTTTCCGGGCGCGGTCACCACGACGGCTCCGTCGATGCCCGCCGTCTTGCGGCCAGCGTTGAGCTCGGTCACCCGCCGCACGCTCAAGAGCGCATTGGCACGAGACCGGAGCATCAGCTTCTGCAGGTTGCGGACCTTCGGGAGGTCCCCATCCCGTGATGCGGTGAAGATGCGTTGCCGCAGACGCCGTACGTCGTCCTCGACGGATGCCCAGTCGATCGAGCACCAATCGAGGTCGTCGCCCTCAGGTCCGTTCACCACAGCCACGCCATGGCGTCCAACATGTCCCTCGGTGACAGTGTCGTCGGTCATCGTCGCCTCCACAGGCTCACCTGACCCGCGTCAGCACCCTTTCGGGTCGGGCACGCGCCCGTGTCCGGCCAGTTATGCGAGACGACCGGCGGAGGGGCCAGCCACACGTCCCGGTTTCCTGTCGCCCTTTCGGCTGCCGGCATTCGCTTCTCGGGTCATCCTCTCCCCCCTGGGGGACTGGGCCTTCCTTGCGGTTGGCTTACCGGTCAGCGCCGGACCCCATCGGGATTCCACGTTTCACACGCACGAGCTGCGACCGGGTTGGGTGCCCTCTGAACCCCGGGGACGGCGGTGCTCACACGGCCGACATCTGTTCCCCGGCCGCCGCCTGCCGCTTCTCAACGGCAACGTCCCTGCACCCCGGTCCCACCTCCACCACCCGGGGCTCTCGATAACGAGGCATCGTCAAGGGTTTACTTGCGTTCACCCGTCCGGTCTTCCCCTTGCTTGTAGTCCCCGGATGGAGCGGGCACCCTCGAGCTTCTCCCCGGAGCTTCGCACCCCGCCGTCACCAGCGACGCACGTCCGGGTGGGGACAGGCCTTGAGCACTGGCCTGGGGCTACGC
>JALZDU010000076.1 GCA_030862405.1 Actinomycetota bacterium
GGGCACGCGTACGACTCCGAGGGCGGCCGAGCACTGGCCGCATCAATCACCTCCCTCATGACCGGTGTCGCGTACAAGCGCTCCGCCGAGCTCGCCGGGGTGGTCGGGCACTATGAGGGTTATGCCCGCAACGCCGAGCCGCACCAGCGGGTGCTGCGCAAGCACGCCGCGGCGAACGACCTGATCCGCACCTATCATCACAACGACCGGGCGGTGCAAAAGGCGGCCACCAAGGCGTGGCAGGATGGAATCAGGATCGGCGAAGAAAACGGTTGGCGAAACTCGCAGGCCTCGGTACTCGCGCCGACCGGCTGCCTGACCGGAGACACCCTCGTCACGACGGACCGCGGGCTGGCCAGGCTCAGTGAACTCGGCGATATCTATGGCGACCGCTGGCAGCCGCTGGATGCCCTGGTATCCACCGACGAGGGGCCGCAGCGTGTCACCCGATTTTTTGTGAATGGGGAGGAGTCGACTCGTCGAATCGTGACCAAGGGTGGTTACCGGATCCAGGGCACCCTGACCCACCGCGTGAAGGTGGTCGACGAGCGAACGGGATGCTGGACGTGGAAGCGTCTCGCCGACATCCTCGAGGGTGACGTCGTGCCGATGCAGTTGGGAACGCTGGTCGGGGCACCACGTGACGTCCCGCTGCCCGTGCTGGATCAAGCCTATTACGCCGATGACCAGAAAATACGCGTGCCGGACCGAGTGGATGCCGACTTGGCGGAGGTAATCGGCTACTTCATGGGTGATGGCAGTCTGCATGCGAAGGGCATTCGGTTGTGCGTTGCAGATACGGACCTCGATGTGATCGAGCGTCTGCGGATCCTGTCCAAGAGCCTGTTCAATCTGGAGCCCGTTGTCAGTGACCGCGCTGGGTATCAAGAGGTTGTCCTGCAGTCGGTTCGCCTGGCCCGGTGGTGGCGGGCCGCAGGCTTCGGCAAGACTCTACCGAACGAGTTTCACTCCGGCAAGGGATGGGTGCCTCGCGTTCCTTCAGCCCTGTTGGAGAGCAACGACCGAGACGTGTACGCGGCCTTCTGTCGTGGACTGTTCGAGGCAGATGGCACCGTCCTGGCCGGAGTACCGAGCATCACTACGTCTTCCCTCGGATTTGCTGACGAGTTGCGTACGCTGCTGCTTGCCCTCGGCGTCGTCACGACCACGCGTCAGGTGAGCAGTGGTTGGGGCGGGATGATGAAACAGGTGCGGCTACGTAACATTTCCTATGCCCTGAGCTTCAACGAAGAGATTGGATTCCTGTCTGAGCGTAAGGCACTGCTGGTGGCGACGGATCGTTCCCTGCAGTCCGGTAACCGCGACCGTATTCGTCTGCCAGACGATGTCTGGCTCGAGATGATTCCGGTGGGCCACCCGCTGCGGGGCCTTGTCCAGCAGTCGGTTGCTAGAGGAGTCGGTTTGTCCCGAGATCTCGCTGAACGGGTTCTCGAGGCGACCGGAGATCCTCGCGTGGGACATGTCTTAGGGTACGTCTTCGAGCAGGTCGTAGCGAATGAGGACGGTGGAGTCCAGCCGACCTTCGATCTGTCGGTGCCTTCGAACCTCACCTACGTGGCTTCCGGGTTCGTCAGCCACAACACCATCGGCTTCATGCTTGACTGCGACACCACCGGTGTAGAACCGGATTTCTCACTGGTGAAGTTCAAGAAGCTCGTCGGTGGTGGATCGATGCAGATCGTGAACCAGACAGTGCCCAAGGGTCTGGCAGCGCTCGGCTACCAGGCGGAGCAGAGCGAGGCTATCGTCGAGTACATTTCCGAGCACGGTCACGTCATCAACGCGCCGGGGCTGCGTCCCGTGCACTACGAGGTGTTCGACTGCGCGATGGGCGAGCGGGCAATCGTACCGATGGGACACATCCGGATGATGGCAGCCGTGCAGCCGTTCATCTCGGGCGCCATTTCCAAGACGGTGAACATGCCGGAGACGGCCACCGTCGACGAGGTCGAGGAGATCTACTTCGAGTCCTGGAAGCTCGGGATCAAGGCGCTCGCGATCTACCGGGACAACTGCAAGGTCGGCCAGCCGCTGTCCACCGCGAAGACGTCGG
>JALZDU010000086.1 GCA_030862405.1 Actinomycetota bacterium
ATGACGTCCCGGACCTGCCCGCTCGGCCCGTCGAGCAGCTAGTCGCCGCTGCCGCGGAGGCCAATGCCCATCTTGATGCAGCGCGGTTCTCACTGGCCGGCCGAGACCTGGGCTCGCTGCTGAGTGAATTACACGTCCAGGCGGTGACTGGAAACGGCGATACGCGCCGCGCTGCGCTAGCCGCGTTGGCCGAAGCGTGTCTGGTCGGTGCATCCAACGCCCGTCACTTCGGTTACGCCGTAGCAGTCGCCACGGCGCGACGCGGCTGCGAAGCCGCCGGGCGGCTGGGTGATTCCACTCGGGCCGGGCTGTTGACCATGCACCGCTCCCTGGGGCTGGCTTGGATCGGCGCGCGACACCGAGTCACGGCCGTACTGGATGAGGCGCTAGCCGAGACCACCCCCGACCCTTCGGCGGCGGACACTGGTCCGGCAGAAGCCGCCGGGATGATGCACCTGCGCCGACCGGCTCGCACCACAGTACGTCCGACCTGATCCGATGGCGCGGGATCTGGTGATGACACTTGACCGGCGGGCGCCATGCCGGGTGTGGGAGCTGAACAGCCTGCGTCATCGGTTTGGCATCGGCAAGGGTTAACAACCTGCAGCCCCCGCCGGCTGTTGATCGTTCACCGTCGACAACCGTGATCGACGTACCGGACATACAGCGCCAGCGCACCGAGCTAGGCAGAGTAATTGCGATAGGCCGCCGCACTGACAGCGGCGAGCGCTGCTCGCTGTTGGTGATCCACGAACTCAACGGCGCGTGGACGTTTCATGGCCTGGGCGCACCCGGGGTGAAGATTTCCCAGACCGACACGGTGGCCCTGGTCGAGGCGATCCTGGAGCTTTCCCGGTGAGCTGGTATCTACGGTCCGCCAGCGACCACGACACGCACCAGGGCACAATGAGCCGAGGCAGCGTTATCGCTGCGTGCGGCATCCGGTTTCCCCCACGCACGATCGCATTCGGTCGCAAGCGCGCTGTCCGGCAAGCCGCCGATCCCCAGCAGATCTGCCCGCGGTGCCAATCCGCGCAGGACACCCGATGATGTCCATCAGGTGGAGACTGGCCATACTAGACTGGCGCGACCACGCCATCGGTGAACGCCGGGATCACCCCGTTGGGGTCTACAAGGCTGAGTGCGGCCGCTTACTGATGATGGTCGCCACCCTGCGCGCGGCGCCATCTGGGACACCGTGTCAGGAGTGCGCTGCAGTCGCCGGGTCAGGACACCGGTTGCGGGACCTGGCACACCAGGAGGACGACCAGTGACCCGCCCGGCCACCGCGCGCTGGGCGCTGTCCCCGCTGGACCACCGCGCACACCTGTTGCTTCCCGACGGCGGCCATCCGGGTGTACTCGCCGCTTACTGCGGGCACCTGCTGCCCACGGTGGCTACCGTGCACGATCAGCCCCCGACCGGGGGCGCTGCACACCCTGCGACCTGATCTTCCAAGCGGAGACCAGCCCGCCGAGATTGGGCCGGGTCCAAGCAGGAGGTTTGTTGAACCCGGAGACCCCGTCTGGCCGTCGGTTTCTGAGCGTGCCTCCCGGGGCTCCCGGCGGTGGGGCGGTCCCACCACCGAAAGCGTAAGGAACCACCCATGATGTTGTTACGACGCAGGGCAGCCAAGCACCGGTTACAGCCGCCGGTGCGGCGCATGGTCGCCCTGGTGGATATCAGCGGCGAGGTCCACCTGCTGACACCTGACGCCGCCGCTGCGGGCGTTCGCGGCGAAAGCCGCTACATCGCTGTGTGCGGGAAGCGCGTACTGCCTGCGGTGAGGGTTGATCCCGGGCGGCGCTACTGCTGGCCGTGCCGCTCCACCACCACCGGCATCCCGAGTCAGCGAATCGGAGAGGCAACCTGCGGATAATCTGCACCCTAGTGCACCGCAGTTGACCGATTCTGACCCCTCCTTACAGCACGCGGACAGCACGACCGGTGTGCCATGGCCCGGCTCCGCCTTGTGCTGAGAGTGGTGGGTTGTCGTCGCCACTGTGGTCCTCGCACACACCGCCAGGCCTGATCCTGCTCCTCACTCCCCTTACCCAACTAGGCTCCTCATGTAGCCCGTGACGGTTTGCCGAAAAGTATTATTGTGACTTTCCGAACAGGTCGTCGTGACAGGATCGACCGACGAGGCACGTATCCTAGGCAAGTGGCGCCTTCAAGAGGGCAATACCGTGACGCACGTCGACTCGAGGTAGATCATTAAGGTATTGGTGACCTTGTCGACTGAGTGCGCCTCCTTCAAGTGTTGCGCTATCAGGAGCCTGAGGTCATCCCTGGTAGCCGCGATGATCTGACTGCCGCATTGTTCATGTCCACATTGAAACCGGTACACTTCTGCATTTGTAACGTCGATATTGGACAGTGACTGCGGTGATCGGAAGTTCATCTTCATACCCTACTTTCGGATGACAGCCCCTGCCCGGTTCAGACTACCCTGTCCATATTAGGCATCCTGGATGTGAGGCATGCCGGAGGCCCTGAATTTGATTATGAGCTTGGGAACCCTATAGCGCTGCCCTGGTCCGGGCCTTGACCTGCCGCCGGTCGTGGTCACGGGTGACCCCAGTTGAACGTTGCTGACCCTCTTGTGGCACGCGAGTGGCTCGACGCACCGTGCCCGACCCCCCGCCGTACAAAGGTCCGGAACAGGCCAGGAGGGGTTAGGCAAGGGCGGTCAGCGCGGTGTGCACCAGGACCCGTACGCCCAGCGGCAATGCGCGCTCGTCGAGATCGAAGCTGGACTGGTGCAGATCGCGCGGTGGGTCCTGGCCGGACCAGACGCCTAGACGGCACATTGACCCGGGTATGTGTTGGAGGTACCAGCCGAAGTCCTCGCCACCGGATGACTGTTCGGCCTCGGCCAGGGCATTGGAGCCCAGTGCTGCGGTGACCGCGTCGCGTAGCAGGCCGGTGCTGACTGGTTCGTTGATCACCGGTGGCTCGCCGCGGAGGTGTTGTAGGTCGAATCCGACTCCGGTGGGCGCGAGGAGAGCGGTGATCAGCTCTTGGACCAGTGGCTCTAGGTCGGTCCAAATGTCGCGGTTGCCGGTGCGCAGGGTGCCACGAAGGAGCCCTTTTTGAGGGATGGTGTTGGCGGTGTGGCCGGCTTGGACACTGCCCCAGACCAGCACGGTGCCCGAGCGGGGGTCGACGCGCCGCGACAGCAGCGCCGGTAGGCCGGTGATCACAGTGCCCAGTGCGTGCACCAGATCGGCCGTGACGTGCGGGCGTGAGGTGTGCCCGCCGGGTGAGGACAGCCGTAGCTCGAGCAGGTCATATGCCGAGGTGATCGCCCCGATGCGGGTGCCGACCCGGCCGACGGGCAGCCGGGGGTCGCAGTGCAGCGCAAAGATCCGCTCCACACCGGCCAGGCCATCGGCGGCGAGCACATCAAGCGCGCCACCGGGCGTCGTCTCCTCGGCTGGCTGGAAGATGACCCGGATCCGACCGGGCAGCGCCGGGGCCGATGCCAGGGCAAGCGCTGCGCCGATCAGGATCGCGGTGTGCGCGTCGTGCCCGCAGGCATGCATCACGCCCTCTACGGTGGAGGCAAAGGGTAGCCCGGTGGTCTCCGACAAAGGCAGTGCATCGATGTCGGCGCGCAGCGCCACGCACCGGGCACCGGCGCCGATGTCACACACCAGGCCAGTGCCCGTGGGCAATGGCATGGGCCGCAGACCAGCACTGGTCAGCTGCTCGATGATCAGCGCAGTGGTGTTCTGCTCGCGGTAGGCAAGTTCGGGACGAGCATGGATGCACCGGCGCCAGCCGACCAGGTCTGCGCCGTGACTGGACAACCACCCATCCAACCAGCACGGACCACGACCGGCCGCGACGTCCGACCTAGCCAGCGAGGCCATCCCCGCAGGCGTCGGCGAAGGGCTCCAGCGCGCTCACCCGGCACCTCCGGTGGTGATTGCCCGATCCGGACTCTGCTGAGCAAGTGCACAGACAACCGTCATTGCTCGCCCTCACAGGTAGCGACTTGCCCTAAATAATAGAACCGATACGAAAACATGAGTGTGGTCCCCTGATCTGGCCCCGGTGCAGGCCTGAATTGGCGGGCGAATTCCAGTGATCGCCGCAACACCGAGCGTAGGCGGAGGTTGCGATGGGACAGGGTCGACATCGGCGGCCGAGTCGTGGGCTGTCTGAGAAACAGCAGCGGTTCGTTCGGTTGGTCGCGCAGGGTGTGAGCAACGCTGCGGCGTGCCGCCGGGTCCGGATCAATCGGCGCTGCTACGGGACTACTTCCCCAAGCGCACCGACCTACGCGATCTCACAACCAAACAACTTCAGGCAGTCGCCGACGAGGTCAACACTCGACCCCGCAAAAGCCTCGGCTGGGCCCGGCCGGCTGACCTGTCGGATGGCAACTGGCCGAGTGGAGCCGATCACAACCATCACTGTGTGCCGTGACCTGCGGAGGTGGCCTGATGGCGAAGAAAACACATCGTCGTCGCTTCGGATGGGTGCGCAAACTGCCATCTGGCCGGCATCAGCCCAGCTACTGGGTCCGGATGGACGCCGACACACCGCGCCGCAGACCTTCGACTCGGCGACCGCGGCCGACCGGTGGCTGGTGCAGGTGGAAACGAGGATCCTGCGGCGGGAGTGGTTCGACCCTGAGCGGGCCAGCGTGCAGCTGTGGGTTACGCGCAACCTGCATCGAGCAACGGTCGGGACTGCGGCCGAGCACGCGGGCGCTGTATAGCCGACTGCTCGACCGCTACATCAAGCCGACGATCGGGGCTGCTCAGCGTCGCACTATCGACACACCGATGCTCCGCCAGTGGCGGTCAGATTTGCTGCGGTCTGTGGTGTAGCAGTCGATGAGTGCCAAGGCATATCGACTGCTGCGGGCGGTCCTGATGACGGCTGTAACGGAGGACAAGATGATCCCGCGTAATCCCTGCCAAATCAGGGGAGCTGGGTTGGAGAATCCCGAGGAACGACCGGTGCTGCCGTTAGCGGAGGTGTTCGATCTCGCCGACCGCATGAAGCACCCGCGCTACCGGGCGCTGATCTTCCTCTCGGTGTTCGGGACGCTGCGTTGGGGCGAGGTAACTGGCTTGCGTCGTCGTGACTTGGCGCCGGATGGGAGCTGGGTGCGCGTGGCGGGCGCCTTGGTAGAGCTCAAGGGAAGGGGACTGGTCTATGGGCCCGCCGAAGGCTAGGGCGAGCTTGTGCACCAATGCGCTACCTGAGGCTATTCGGCCGATAATTGTCGAACACCTGACTAATTATGTAGCAAATGGCGCGGATGCCTGGGTGTTCACCGGTGAATGAGGTAACCCGATTCGCAGCGGAAACCGAACTCTACTCACCGGGTGGAAGCAGGCAGTCGCCGCAATCGGAAGGCCGGGTCTGCACTTCCACGATCTCCGACACACAGGCAATACGCTCGCCGCGCAGATTTACGTCAGCACCAAGGACCTCATGGCACGGATGGGTCAGGACAGCCCGCGTGCCACGTTGATCTATCAGCACGCTTCCCAGCAGGTGGATTAGGCCATCGCCAGCAAGCTGAGCGCACTCATCGAGGGCGTCGACAGCACAGCGAAAGATCCAGATGACGGAGCGAGGACGGTCCGGCGGGCGTTTTAGTACCGACCGGCTAACAGCACGTAGACAGCACACGGGGAAATACTAAAGCATTAAAACAAAGACCCAGGTCGCAGAAACAGCCTGTGACCTGGGTCTTTTGTATTGGAGCGGGTGACGGGAATCGAACCCGCGTCTAGAGCTTGGGAAGCTCTCATTCTACCATTGAACTACACCCGCAACAGGGGAGAGCCTAGCACGGGCAAGACCCGGGTAGGTCCAAGCGGAGTGGTGGTCAGCTCGCTCGTCAGGCGCTGAAAGGGAGAGGTGGGATGCACCGTGGACGCCGTCGGCTGCCCGCCATGGCGACTAGGGTGTCGGCGTGCTGCTGTCCGACCGAGACCTGAGGGTCGAGATCGACGCCGGACGCCTCGGCGTCGATCCCTTCGACCTGAAGATGCTCCAACCCTCTAGTATTGATGTGCGACTGGACCGCTTTTTTCGGGTCTTCGTCAACACCAAGTACACCCACATCGACCCGTCTCAGCAGCAGGATGAGCTGACCTCCTTGGTCGAACCAGAGGGCGAAGAGCCATTCGTGTTGCACCCTGGTGAGTTCGTGCTCGGCTCGACGTTTGAGCAGGTCACTTTGCCCGATGATCTAGCAGGGCGGCTCGAAGGTAAATCCAGTCTAGGCCGTCTCGGCTTGCTGACGCACTCCACGGCGGGTTTCATCGACCCCGGGTTCATCGGACACATCACCCTGGAGCTGTCCAACGTGGCCAACCTACCGATCACACTGTGGCCGGGCATGAAGATCGGACAGCTGTGTCTTTTCCGGCTATCCAGCCCGGCCGAGCATCCGTACGGCAGCACTGGGGTGGGTTCCCGCTACCAGGGCCAGGGCGGGCCCACGCCGTCACGGGCCTATCTCAACTTCCAGCGCATTGACACGCGTCGTCAATAAGTACTTGACGCATGCCGCTTGTCAAGTGATAGTTGACGGCATGACGCTCGATGAACTCATCACCCAGACCCGCGCGCAAGCGAGCAATCCCGAGCCGATCGAGCTGCTCGCGAGTGCGGCACGCCGGCAACAGGAGCTGGCCGACCTGGGGGAAAGCCTGCTCGATCACTTCGTCCAGGAAGCTAGAGCCGCTGGGTGCTCGTGGTCTCAGATCGGTACCACGCTGGGCGTCACCAAGCAGGCGGCCCAGCAGCGACACTCCGCGTTGCGGTCGCTGATCGGTAAGTTCAGGGGCGGGGTGGAGTCCGCCCTCACGCGCGGAATGTTCACCCGTTTCACGCCGGCGGCGCGGCGGGTGGTCGTGCTGGCGCAGGAGCAGGCCCGGGGGCTACGTCATAATTACATCGGCACTGAGCACCTGCTGCTGGGCGTGCTGGCCGAAAGCGACGGCGTTGGGGCGCAGGCTCTTGCGGGTGCTGGCATCACGCTAGACGCTGCCCGTGCCGGGGTCGAGCAGCTCACCGGCTGCGGCCAGAAAACGCCGAGTGGGCATGTGCCCTTCACTCCCCGTTCCAAGAAGGTGCTCGAGCTGGCACTGCGCGAATCGCACCACCTCGGTCACAACTACATTGGCACCGAGCACATCCTGCTCGGACTCCTGCGGGAGGGCCACGGCGTCGGCGCGCAGGTCATCGCCGCCACCGGTACCCAGCCCGCCCAACTTCGCGCCAGCGTCCTGGCACTGCTCGACAAGTAGTTCCCCGCACCGCCATTCGGAGCCGGATGGCGGTCTCGACCCTGAGCCGAGCGCTATTCGGAGCCGTTTGGCGGCGTCGGACCGCCGCGTTTGACGCTGGTAAGGAGCAGCTGGGCGACGTCGAGGACTTTGGTCTGGTTGCCGGCGGTGCCCTCTGCCTCGCGGGTGGTGAGGCCGTCGGTGAGCATCACCCGGCAGAACGGGCACCCGGTGGCGATCGCGGAGGTCTCGGTGGCGATCGCCTCGTCAACCCGGTCCAGGTTGACCCGCTTGCCGATGCGCTCCTC
>JALZDU010000094.1 GCA_030862405.1 Actinomycetota bacterium
CCCTCCGCCATCGTGCTCGGATGCTGCGGCGGCCGATCCTATGGGTGACACCCGTGGTGCTTCGTCGATGAGCGCGTACACCGGCACCGAGGCGGGTACTGCTACGAGCACGCGCTGCTGTCACCGCGGTACTGGAGCGGCTGGGCTAACCGGTGCAGCGAAGATCGCGCGGCGCAGCCATACCAGGCCGGTCCCCGATCGCCGGAGTGCCTGGATGCCACGTTGCGCGAACTGGACGTCGTTGTTGACCCGGAGGAGCGCGACGCACTGGTCATGGCCTCTCGGGTCGCGTGACAAGATGCGTGACAAGATTCGCCTGTGCTGCTGCGTCGAGAACGTTCTGGGGATCGATGGGCTGTGCGGGCGGTGCACAATGGCGCGTTCGGCAGTGGTGGCGACACGGTCGAAGCTCAGCTGGTGGATGACTTGCAGGTCGACGGGGACATCATTGCGCCGTTGTCGATCGTCGCTGTCGTGGACGGCGACGTCGTCGGGCATGTCATCTGTAGCCGGGCGAGTATCACTGATCGACCCTCGATCGGGCTCGGCCCACTCGGTGTGATGCCAGGTAGCCAGCGACGCGGTATCGGTCAGGCGTTGATGCACGCGGTGTTGGCTGCAGCCGACGCCTTGGACGCGCAGGCGGTGGCCTTGCTCGGTGATCCTGGGTATTACAGCCGGTTCGGGTTCGTGGCGGGAGCAACGCTGGGGGTGCTCCCGCCTGTCCCGGAGTGGGCAGGATATTTCCAGGTGCGTGCCCTGACTGTCTGGGACGATTCCCTGCGCGGCACTTTCCGCTACGCCCCGGCGTTCGACCGCTTACCGTGATCGCCACGCCTGCCGCGGCGTAACGTGGCCGCGACGGCGAGCGTGGCGAGTAGCCCGCCGGAGCCACCGACGAGGAACGCGATGCGCGCATTCGTGAGGTCGATGAGCAGCCCGCCGAAGACGTAGGCCAGGGCCGCGCCGACCCCTATCACCCCGTAGAGGCTGCCGAAGACCCGGCCGAGCAGGTCGCGGGGCACGCCGCGCTGCAGCATGGTGTTCACGGCGACGTCCATGGCGGCGATGCCCAGCCCGCGGAGGATCTGCACGACGAAGGCGGCAGCGACGGCCCAGGCCAGCCCGGTCAGGAGATTCCCCGCGCTGCTGATCGTGAAGCCGGCCAGCAACAGCGTGCCCATCGCGAGCCGGTGTGGCCGGGCGAGCAGCGCGTATCCGATGAACAGCCCGATGCCGACCGCGGCCAGCAGCAGCCCCACTGCGGCGTCCCCGCCGCCGAAAGTGTCGATAGCCAGGAACACCAATGCGACGTCGTCGATGCCGTTGAACGCGACGATCGCGAAAAAGCCAAGGCCGATCGTCCGGACCATCGGCGTGGACCAGATGTAGCGCAGCCCGGCCTTGGTGTCGGCTAGAAAGGTCGCCCGCGGGATGTCGACTGGCGAGTCACTTTGTGAGGACGGCAGGAGTGTGAGCAGCGCCGCCGAGGCGACAAAGGTGGCGGCGTCGAGGAGCAGGACGCCGCGGGTGTTCAGGATCGGCACCAGCAGCGCGGCAAGCAGCGGGCCGAGTGCTTCACCGCCGTTGGTCCCGATTCCGATGGCCGCGTTGGCGCTCTCCAGCTCCCGATCCCGCACCACGCCGGGAACCGCGGCGCGTGACGCCGGCTGAAAGATCTGACCAGCGATCGCCCGCAGTGCAACCAGAGCGAGCAGGAGCGGCAAGGGGGGCAACCACACCGCGATCACGGCCAGTAAAGCCGCTTGGGTGAGTTCGCAGCAGACCATGACCCGCTTGAGGTCAAAGCGATCGCTGATCGTGCCGGTCAGTGGACTGAGCAGCGCAGGGGCGAAGTCACCAACCAGGAGCAGGATCGCTACTGCCAGTGCTTGGCCCGTCGTCTCGGCGACGTGGAGCATGAGCGCCACCAGGCTGAGCGCATCGCCCACGAATGACACGGTCCGCGCGGTCCAGAGCAGCCGAAATGGCCGGTTCGTCCGCACCAGGCGAAGCGAGCCAACCTTGCTGGTCGACTCATCAGCCGGCACGATCGCTGATTCTGGCCCCGGGCATCGGCGCAGGCAGCTGAATACCTCTGAACGCTGCCGTAGCTATTCGTGAAATCGACTTACGTGTCGCACGCCGTACCGTCGCCATCACGGTCGAGCGCAGAGCGATAGCCGGGCTCGCCCTGTTGAATGGGCGCTGCACCGGCCGCACGTGCCGCCGCGCAGTTCTTGTAGTAGACGGCGCCACTCGACTCGTCGGTTGACATTTGAGGCATGGGTGCGGGAGCCACCCGTGGTTCGGGCTCCACCGGAGGCGGGGGCGCCGTAGCGGAAGGCTGCAGTTCCGGCACGGTCGGGGGTGCAGGTGGAGCCACCACAAGGGGCTGCGACGCCGGTGGCACTGCTGCCTGCTCAATCGGCGCAGCGGGTACTGCCTCAGCGGTCGGCGCGGAAGGTTCCGGACTCGGAGTCAGGGCGGCGCCCAGGATGAACGCTCCACAGACGATGATCAGAGTGCTCGTCGTGAGCCCGCGGCTGCCGTCGGTCAGTTTCCGCGCACGGACCCAGACCACGAGCGCAGGGATAGCGAGCAACAGCAAGAACACCATTCCCACCGTGCGCGACCCCGGGATCAGAGTGAGGATCGCACTCAGGAGAACGAAGATGAACGGCACGTTCCCGACTGCCGCTGCGGAGCGTTGTGACATTCCGGATCGGCTGCTGTCGGAGGGTTGCGGTGTGACCTGGGGGGGCCGGGACATGGCTGACTCTCTGAGTGGGTCACTCATTGCGAGCGACGTACGTCGCAGGTGTCGCACGCGTCCCAGAAACTGTTACTCGTTTTGGTGCCAGCTTGGGTCAGCTGCCGTCTCTACGATGTTGGCATGTGCCGCAACATCCGCCCGCTGCACAACTTCGATCCACCTGCGACGCAGGACGAGGTGCACAGCGCTGCCCTGCAGTACGTCCGGAAGATCAGCGGTTGTACGAAACCGTCACAGGTCAACGCGGAAGTGTTCGAGCGGGCGGTCGACGAGGTCGCCGACATCTCGATGCGCCTGTTGACCCAGCTGGTGACATCGGCGCCGCCGAAGGATCGAGAGGTTGAAGCTGCCAAGGCCCGCGAGCGGGCCGCCGCCCGCTTCACGTGACGGCGTAGGTCGCTGTGACGGCTGGCTTGGCCTCAGGGCGGCGGGATTCGCCAGAACGGGGAGACCGGGCCGATTCCCGCCCCAAGCGGGTATGCGTGGGCCACCGCCTGTTCGATGTAGCGCTTGCCGTACCCGACTGCCTCGATCATCGTCCAACCACGGGCCAGTGCAGAGGTGATCGCCGCGGCGAGGGTGTCGCCACCACCGTGGG
>JALZDU010000117.1 GCA_030862405.1 Actinomycetota bacterium
CACGCACCGTGGCGCGAATGGTGACAGATCTGGAGTCGGGGCCCAACGAGAGGAAAGCTCGCATGCATCACCGCATCGTGGACGGCCCCCGCCGCACGATCGCCACTGTCGCGACGGCCGCTGCGGCGGCGTTGGTGGCGGTGTTCCTGCCTGGGGCCGGCACCGCTTCGGCCGCGGTTCCGACCTGGGCACCCGCCGCGCAGGCCACCGTTCACCCCGGCGTGATGACTGACACCGACGGTGGCACGTGCACGTCCAACTTCATCTTCTACAACGCGACCGACATCTTCATCGGGCAGGCCGCGCACTGCGCCGGTACCGGAGCCGCAACCGAGACCAGCGGCTGCACCTCGGAGAGCAAGCCGCTGGGCACGCCGGTCACCATCGGGGGAGCCAGTAAGCCCGGCACCCTGGTGTACAGCTCATGGATCACTATGAAGCAGCGCGACGAGTCGGATACCAACGCCTGCGCGTTCAACGACTTCGCGCTGGTCAAAATCGACCCCGCCGATCGAGGCAAGATCAACCCGAGCATTCCGCATTGGGGTGGACCGACCGGCATCACCACCACGTCCGGCGGTCGGGTTTACACCTACGGCAACTCCCCGTTGCGGGCCGGACTGCTGTCTCCGAAGACGGGGACCTGCCTCGGTACCCAGGGTGATGGCTGGTCGCACACTTGCTACACCTTGACGCCTGGCATCCCCGGGGACTCGGGCAGCGCATTCCTGTCCGACGAAGGCAAGGCCCTGGGTGTGCTCAGCACGCTGGCGGTGGCGCCGCAGACCGGCAGCAACGGTGTCGGCGATCTGTCCAGGGAACTGGCTTACCTCAATACTCACGGCGGGCTGGGCACTGTCTCACTCGCGTTGGGCACCGAGCCGTTCACCCCGAGCCTGTAGATCGCTGGATCGATCACCTCTGCCAATGCATCGGTTCCGGCGGTGATCGCCGCCGGAATCGTCGAGTACGAGCGCGTCGGAGCAGAAGCCAGCACGACCACCACGTAGCGCAGCCCCGGCCCGACCAGGCCAGTGCTGAGCATCACCGCCTGGGAGCCGCTGGTTCCCCAGCCCTGCTTGATCGCCCAGGGTGTGCCCGGCATCGCGACCGGAATACCGAAGTACTGGTCAAAGCCGTCCTCGGCGATCCGCTGGGCGTCCGCGAGCGCACTGAGCAGGACGTCACGACTGGGACTGGGTACCTGATCGGTGATGTAGCGATACACCGTCACCACATCTTGCGGTGTCGTCAGCGTATTGCCCCACCTGCCGGAGTTCTCGGGCGGTTCGGTGCCGGTGAGCCCGAGCAGGCCGACCATCCGGATCACGATGGCGGGCCCACCGTTTGCCGCCCACCAGTTGCTGGCGATGCCGTCGTTGCTGTCGGCGAGCATCTGATGCAGCTCTTGCCGTGTCGCCTCCTCCGGAACCGTCCAGTTGTCACTGGCCAACTCATCCAGTGCGATCAGCAACTTGACCAACGACATGGAGGCGAACTGCCGGTCAGCATCGTGGCTGATCAGAACCGTGTTGTTCTGCCGGTCGAAGACTGTGAAGCCGACCTGTGCATTGGGCAGGACTTCATGCACCGCCTGTGTCACTTTCGCCGCCGCGGAGGCCTGATCGGGTGGGGACGGAACGGGAGTGATGGCCATGGTCATCGACGGACCAAGCCGGGTGCCCGTGATGTGCTGGACCGCAATCGGCTGGTAGGCGTTTGATGCGAGCGCCGCTGCCGAGAGCAATCCCGCGCCAATAGCGCAGAGTAGCGCCACTGCTACCAGTCCCAGCAGACGCCTCATACCTATTTATTCTCGGTACTAACCACGCTTGGAACGTTGCTTCCGCACTTTCTCACAAAATTTTCAGGAAACCTGGTTCCGGGGTCTACCAGCGTCGCAGAGCGGGAAAATCCCAATACGGACAGTAGCGGGCCAGCTAGGGCTGTCCACGCAGCCTGGCTCAATGGTTCACGTTGACTGGTGTCGGCGGTGGGGCTAGCTTATCCGTATGACTGATGACCAGATGAGTAATTCAGTCACCAGTCGAGCGGGCGGGTCGATGTGGAGCCAGGACGGGAGCCGCGAGCAGGTCGGTCGAGCCGACCGCATCCTGGCAGCGGCCGGCGAGCTGCTGCTGCGCTTCGGATACAAGCGGGTCACCATCGAGGACATCGCCAACCGAGCTGAGGTTGGCAAGGGCACCGTCTACCTGCACTGGAACACCAAGCAGGAACTCTTCGCCGAGCTGTTGCTGCGTGAGGTCACCGAGGTGACGCGGGAACTCGTCGCCGGCATGCGGGCCGACCCGACCGGAGTGCTGCTGCACCGGGTGACGAGTGTGAGCTTTCAGGCGATCATGCAACGGCCGCTGGCTAGGGCGCTGTACACCCGCGACCTCGACACTCTGGGGAAGCTGGCCGCCAGCGAGACGGCCGGCGTGGCGGCGCGGCAGCAAGTCGCCGGCGCATTGTTCGACGAGTACGTCGATCTCCTACGGGCGCATGGCTTGCTCCGTACGGACATCGACCGCCAGGCTCAAAGCTACGTGCTCAACGCGGTCGGCACCGGCTTCTTCGTCACCGAGCAGTTCCTGCCCGAGCAGCTGCAGGAGATATCTCTCGAACACAAGGCGGCGGCGCTTGCCGAGGTTATCCGGCTGGCCCTGGAACCGCCGGGCGAGCCCGATCCCGACACCCTGCGGTCGATCGCCCCGCGGGCGATCGAGCTGTTTGATCGGATGTGCGTGGAACGTGACCCGGCCACAGCCACACCGGACAGCAACTACCGGAGCAATGATGACAACTGAGCTGCACACCACCCCGCCGACCATTGAAGACGGTGGTCACACCCTGCTGCCCTGGCTGCGCGAAATGCGCGATGATCACCCGGTATGGCGCGATGCGTATGGCATCTGGCACGTGTTCCGCTACGCCGACGTGCACAAAGCGATTTCCGAACCGCAGGTGTTTTCCTCCGCGACGGCCCGAGTGGTCCCGGCGGCGCAGCGGTTCAGCGCCGGCAACCTGCTGCAGACCGACCCACCGCGCCACCACACGCTGCGCCGGTTGATCGGTGCGGCCTTCAGCCCGAAGGTCGTCACCGGGCTGGCTCCCCGCATCGCCGACGTCACCCGCGAGCTGCTCGACGCCACCGGCGGTGCAGCCGAGTTCGACCTTGTCCCCGCCTTGGCCTACCCGCTACCGGTGACCGTGATCGCCGAGTTGCTCGGCTTGCCGACCTCAGACCGTGAGTTGTTCGGGTCCTGGGCGGACGGGCTGTTCAAGCAGGACACGGCGGATCCGAACGACCCGGAGCTGGCCCGCAAGATCGACGAGGCCACCGCCGACATGCTCGCCTACCTGGGCGAGCACTGCGCCGATCGGCGGGCCCACCCGCAGGATGACCTGATCAGCCGGCTGGCCGCCGTAGAGGTCGATGGCGAGCGCCTGTCCGACGAGGAGGTGGTGAACTTCTCGGTTGTGTTGCTGCTCGCCGGGCACATCACCACCACCGCGCTGCTCGGCAACACCGTGCTGTCCGTCGATGAGCACCCTGACGTGTGGGCGCAGCTGCACGCAGACCGTTCGCTGGTGGAACCCGCCATCGAGGAGGTGCTGCGGTACCGCTCCTCGTTCACCCAGGTTGGCCGGGCGACCATGATCGAGACTGAGCTGGGCGGGCAGATCATTCCAGCGGATGTGATCGTCACGCCATGGCTGCTGTCCGCCAACCGGGACGAACGCGAGTTCACCGACCCAGATCGGTTCGACATCCATCGCCGGGACAAACATCACCTAGCCTTCGGCCACGGCATCCACTTCTGCATTGGCCAGCTGCTGGCCCGGGTGGAGGCCAGGGTCGCGGTAGGCGTGCTGCTGGATCGGTACTCCGAGATCCGGCTGACCCGCGGGGTGCCCTTGGAGTTTTATGACCGGGGCATCTTCGCTGCTCGAAACGTGCCGGTAGTCGTGCGGCGGGCTTGAGACGTCAGCGGTAGTCGGGGTTCCCGAAGTCGAATAGGCAACCGGCGTCCCATTCCGAGCGCTGGTTGCCGTGTGCGGGATGCCGCCGGCGTGGAGAGCATTCGAGCGAGGTGCATCAGGTCCTCGCCTCGATCAGTCCCGCGGTGTTGCTGGGCGCGGGTGAGCGCTTCAGGTTGAGTGGATTGAACAACGCCTTCAGGTCGTCATAGCGTGGTTACGTTATCCCGTGACCTCACGTCTGGCACTTCAGGGTCGCTTGGCATCTGCGGCAGCGAATGGTCAGCGAGCGATCGACCGGTATCTTCGCCAGGTGATGACAAGTGGGGCAGCGGAAGATCACCTTCATCGGCTCGTGCCCCTGGAACCGGTAACCTCCATTGAAAGGCGGTGTGAGGCCGCGATATGCGGTCAGTTCCTTGGCGTACATCCTGTCTTTCTGGTACTGCGCTGCTGCCGGGGTGCCACAGTCCGCCAGTGGGGCACGCCGGTAGTCGTCCACGGCGCGCTGGTAGCCGACTCGGTAGGCATGACGGACCACTTGGTCGTGGCTCAGATGGATATCGATGTTCTCGTCGCAGGCCAGGGCTCGCTTGGCGAGTATGTAGCCGAGTTCTTCCGGGGATACATACCCGAGGGTCTGTGTCAAGGTTGTGCGGGTATCGCCGGAGTACGTGATGCTCACCCGATGCGCGTTCAACGCCAGCCAGCCGGTGCCGAGGTACACCGACGCGGTGTCGGTGAGTATCTCGTTCTTGATGCGGTCCGCAAATTGAATTCCTGATCGGTGCAAGAATATGTGCATCACCTCGTGTGCAAGCACCGCGGCGGTGTCGCGTCGATCGTTGCGGTAACGCGGGTTCAGCGTGATGAAGTAGTCTGGCCCGGCGCCGAGTTTGACTTCTGCCGCCGGGCACAGTTTTCCGACAGCTTCGATTTCCTTGAACGACACAATCAGCGCAACGTCGGTCATCCCGAGGTGGCAGGATATGGTTCTGGCCATCTGCTCTGCTTCGATGACCGGATCATGGCCGCGCGAGATCAACGACTGTGGGGGTGTGGGGTTCGCCGCGTAGGACTTGACGGTCGCGCCGGAAAGCTTCCCGTACAACTCGCGGATCGAGTCCTGGATCGCGTCGATCCTCGCGAAGGCACGGGGATCGATGAGCAGTGGGTCCGGAGCCGCTGGCGTCGCAACCGCTTGCCGTGTCCTGCGCCACAGAAACGCCAAGTCAGGTAGACGCCGTGCCTGGACCGATTCCCGCCACGCTGAGTGGAATCCCGCCACGCTGAGTAGCTTAGCGGGAGTAGCGGTGCTTGACGCCGGGTGGGAAGTACTCCGGGTCACCGGCCGGGTACAGGCTCACTCGGGGAAGCTGCTTTTGCGGTGGGGTGTAGTGAGCGAATTCGCTGTTCAGCCTGCAGAGCTGGTCGGTGACCGACTGCGCTATCACCGTCCGCATCTGCTCCGTACCGCTCACGCCGGGCGCCAGCTCGATCGCGATGGCCAGGTAGCGGTCCCGGTCGGCATCCTCCCGGGATTCCATAACGAACTTGCCGGTCACCCAGCCCGCGACCGGTGACTGCTCCAGCCCGACAGCGATGTTCTCGGGATAGATGTTCGCGCCGAAGTAGGACACCGTGAACTGCGAGCGCCCGAACACATGCACGAACGGCAGCTCATGGACACCTCGCCGGCCGCCGAGCTCAGCGGCCGGATCGAAACCGTGGTCGGCCAGGAAGGCCAGCATCGCGTCGAACGAGGTGAGTCCCCCGGTATCGGCGATGTGGTAGCGGATCAGTGGGATACCGTTGTCGCCAGTGAACAGCAGGGTGCCGTCATGGGTCTCGAACAGCCGGCTGCGCGGGTCGTACTGGGCAAGCGTGGGCAGCCGGGCCTCGCCGCCGAACAACTCCCGCGCGGTGGCCGGGTGCGATGCCAGGTAACGGCGGATGCAGATCGACAGCGGTGTCTCGGTGGCCAGCACACCGGCATCGGCGGTGCCGTACAGCGAGGCCGATCCGAAGCACGGATCACTACTGCCCAGGCGTTCGCCCATCAACGTGCGCCACTCCTCGCTGAACACCTCGCCGGCCAGCACCAGCTTGACGTGAAGGTCCGGCCACGGCACGCCGCGGGCCCGGCCGGTGTCGACGACACCCTTGAGAAATGGCGGATACCCGAGCAACACCACCTGCTCGAACTGGGGACCCAGCGCGGTGACCACCCGCAGGATCTCCTCGATATCGCTGCCCGGGGTGATCACCGTGATCGGATAGCCCTTGACCGCCAGATGCCGGCAGCACCCTGCGGTGTACATCCCGCCTACCCAGGTGCCCAATGCGAAGCACACCACGGCCAGCGTCGCGTGGCGATCGGCACCGAAGCTGTCGTGAAAGACCTGCTCGAAACGGGTAGCGACGGCGAACTCGTCGGCTACCGAGCGCGGCCAGAAGGTGGGCTCGCCGGTCGAGCCGGAGGACACCGCGATCATGTCGCAGCCCGACAGCGTGCCGCCACGGCACAGCTGATCCAACGGATGCCGGCGCAGGTAGTTGTCCTTGGTCAGTAGTGGCAGCGTCCGGAAGTCGCCAATGGTTCGCACCGCCGCCGGGTCGATCTCGTGCTCGGCGAGGAACATCCGGTAGGCCGGCACCGTGGCCACCACGGATTCAAACAGCGCCAGCGCCCGCTGCTCCGGCTCGGCCGGCGCCGGACGGGCCAGGACCTCGTCCAGACCCGCGGTCAGAAACTGCTCGAGTGCGTCGGGCAATGGTCAGGTATCCCGCGGCTCAGTACTGGTCTCGGCAACAACCCGTTCCCCGGCAGGCCGGGTGGGGCTGCCGTTGCCGGATGCTGGTGACGAGCCTGCCGGCTGCGGTGGGGTGGAACCGAGCGGGGCTGCCGGGACCGGTCCGGACCTCAGCAGCAGTGCCCCCAGCGCGGCCAGCGCCGCCAGCACAGCGGTGATCAAGAACAGGTTGTCCATCGCCCCCACGAACACATGCAGCTCAGTCTGCCGGTAGGTGGCGTACTGGTTCATCCACGCCGGGACGGTCGGGCTGACGTCCGGGGTAGCGGTGTCCGCGGGTAGCAACGCGGCGCGTCCGGCCATCTGCTGGGCCTGTTGAGTGGTGAAGATGGTGGTGAGCACGGCCAATCCAATCGCACCCGAGACCCGCTGTACGACGTTGTTGAACGCGCTTCCGGTATTGACGTAGGTCACCGGGAGGACCGCCAGCCCCCCGGTGAATATAGGCATCATGGCGATCCCCAGACCGATGCCTTGCAGCAACAGCATCCACATGACTTGCTCGCGGGAGGTGTCGACGGCCATGGTGTGCATCCAATAGGTACTGGCAGCCACGATCGTCAATCCGATGACCACCAGCCAGCGCGGCCCAATGCGGTCATAGACCAACCCGGAAATCGGCATCAACACCCCCATCACGAGCGCCTGGGGCAGCAGGATGAGTCCGGAGTCGAACGCCCCCAGCCCCTGGACCTGCTGCAGGAACAGTGGGATGTAGAACAGCATGCCGAACATGACAACCATCAGCACCGCGATCAACACCAGCGACTGCGTGTACGCCCAATAGCGGAATATCCGAATATCCAGTAACGGATCGTCGACTTCCAGCTCGATTACCACGAACAGCGCCAGGCTCAGCACGCCGTAGGTGATCAGCGCCAGGATCCGGTAGGAGGTCCATCCCCAGTCCGGCCCCTCCGACACTGCCAGCAGCACCGCAAACAACCCACTCGCGACGGTGATGAAACCCAGCACGTCGAATCGCCGCCCCGGTTGTACGGCGAACTTGGGCAACACCAACGTTGCGGCCATCATGCCCAGGATCCCGATCGGGACGTTGATGAGGAAGATCAGCCGCCAGTCCGCGTACTCGACCAGATACCCGCCCAGGGGGGGTCCGAGCGCTGGTGCGGACACGACTCCCAGGCCATACATGCCCATGGCGGCGCCGAGCCGGTCCCGCGGCACGATCCGAAACAAGATCGACAGCGTCACGGCCGGCAAGATCCCGCCCCCGATAGCCTGCCCGATCCGGAACATCACCAGGCTGTCCAAACTCCAGGCCAGGCCGCACAGCGCCGATCCGGCGGCGAACCCCAGCAGCGCCAGGTTGTACACCCGGCGCAGCCCGAAGCGATCCCCCAACCATGCACTGACCGGCACCACCACGCCCTCGGTCAGCGCGTAGGCGGTGACCACCCACTGCGCATCGTCGGTAGTCACGCCGAATTCGTTCTGAATGGTGGGGACGGCCACATTGATAATGGTGATATCCAGGATCGACATGAAGACCCCGGCGATCAGGACCGCCAGCGGCAGACCCCAGCCCGCCGATTGCTGCTGGGTCCCCGAAACGGGCATGCTCTGGCCGGCCGCCCCGCTGGAGCTTGTCTCGGCTGTCGCGCCGGCCATGCCCTCACTGTGCCATCAGCACCGCCTGGGCCACTAGAACGCCGCGTGCTCTATCTTGCTGCTCTCAGGGGGACAGTGACATACCCTCCAGCGTGGGAGGTGCGGACCTTGAGCAGCCTCGACGAGACCTGTGAGCCGGCGAAGGCTGCGGTCGACCACCGTAAAGGCCCTCGCCGCCGCGGCGACGCGCTCTACGCGGCGATCTTCGAAGCCACCCTCGAAGAGTTGACTGCAGTCGGTTACGCCGAGCTGAAGATGGAACACGTGGCCAACCGCGCCCGGGCAAGCAAGGGATCCCTGTACCGGCGCTGGCCTGGCCGCGCCGAACTGGTGGCCGATGCAGTTCACCACTCCCTGCCGTGCTGCGGCGAGCAACCGGACACCGGCAGTGTGCGCGACGACATCCTTGACTGCCTGCGCGGATTCGCCAATCTGCTCAATGGTGCCTCCGGCGAGGCCATCCGTGGTCTGATGGCCGAGACCATCCGGAATCCCGATCTCATGGAGGTCGTCCGGATGCGTTTCATCGACCCCGGCGTCAGCCTCTTACTCGACGTAATGCGGCGCGGTGCCGTTCGTGGTGAGGTCCGCGCCACCGCGCTGACGCCCCGCATCGCCAGCGTCGGGCCCGACCTGCTGCGCCAGCACTTCCTGCTGCACCGTCCACCGGTCTCCGACCAGGTACTGATCGAGATCGTGGACCACGTGATCATTCCTCTGATCCGCGCATAAACCGGTTCCGCCGCCGAGCTCCCCAAAATAGGGTACGGAACGTAGCCTATGGATGTGGCTCGCCTGAGCGAGCTCAATCACTCGATGGGGAGGTGTGAGCGTGGACGGCCCAGTGCAACCACCCTCCGCCCTGGCCGACGAGCAGCCCACCGACGGCACGACGACCGCCACACCAGGACGGCGCAAGCTCAAACGCTCCACTCGCATCGCGCTGGTCATCATCCTGATCGTGGCACTGGTCGCCGGCGGCGCTTTCGCCACAAGTTACTTTCTCAATGCTCGCAACTTTGTGAGCACCGACAACGCTCAAATCGACGGCGACAAGATCTCGGTCAATGCCCCGACCAGCGGCACCCTCGTCGACTGGCGCGTCACCGAGGGCACCACGATGCACAAAGACGAGGTCGTGGGCCGTATCGAGATGCAAGGTGGGTTTGCCCAACCTCTCATGAGTATCCGTGCACCTGCTGATGGCACCGTGGCCGTGGACAATGGCGTGCCTGGTGTGTTCGTCACCGCCGGCACCGAACTCGCCGTCGCCTTCGACTTCGACAGGATTTTCGTCACCGCCCGCGTCGATGAGACTGACATCAGAGAGGTCCGCCCTGGCCAGGAAGTCGACATAACCGTCGACGCCTTTCCCGATACCCAGCTCACCGGCTACGTTCGCGAAATTCAAGGCGGTGCCGCCGCGGAATTTTCCTTGTTCCCGCAGAGCAACAGTTCAGGCAACTTCCAGAAGGTCACCCAGGTCATCCCAGTCAAGATCGCGCTTGAGGACGCCGAGGGCCTCAACCTTGTTCCGGGCATGAACGTCACTGTCCATATCCACAAGCGCTGACCGGGACCACCGTCAGCCGGGTCCACCGTCAGCCTGGGTCCACCGTGTCTCGGCCTCGGCTGACCGGGCCGGTGTCGAGAGCGCTGGGGCCAACTGAGACGGGCGCGGCGCGGTGTGACTGTTCCCATACGCCCACCACCAGAGCGATCATGACAGCCCACGCGGCGCCTAGCGTCCAGCCGGCCATCACATCACTAGGGAAATGCACTCCCAGGTAAACCCGTGCGATTCCGACGGCGATGATCACGATCACGGCCCCGATCCATAGCAGGTCCCGGCTGGTTTGACCGCGGATCACCCACCGGTTGACCATCCACGCCGACAACAACCAGGCCACCGTGGTGCCGATGGTGTGCCCGGAGGGAAACGAGTAGCCGTCCTCACCCAGCACCGCGATGGCCGCCGGTGGGCGGCCTCGACTCACGAGCCCCTTCACCGTCAAATTGATCATCCCGATGCCCGCCGTCCCGAACCCGGCGACCAGCAATGGCAGCCACGACCTGCGGACCCATGCCACCGTCACACCCACCACGGTGGCCAGGATGCCCGCTCCCACCGGGCTGCCCACATCGCTGATCACCTGCATCGCGGTGACCAACCAGGGCTCGCGGTGCGCGGCGAGGAAGCTCAGCACCGGGCGGTCTGCCACCGCGATGCCGTCGCTTTCCAGCACGTTGTCCAGCAACTGCCTGAAACTCAGCCCCAACGCCAGCACCATGCCGACGCCGAGCGTCAACGCCAGCCCGGTGGCCTCTCCCGGCGCCAATCGGCGATCCAGGAACCGCCACTGCCGCGGGTAGCGCGACCGCACCCAGACCACCGCTGGCCGTTCGGCCACCCATGCGAGCCCGGCCCGGATCCGCTCCGGATGCCCCACAACCCACCGCGCGGTCAGGCCGGTCAGGACGAGCGCGCTCCCCACGAGGACCACCAAGACGATCGCCGCCAGCTGCCCACTCAAGCGTTGCCCCTCCTCCTTGCTCGTGAGTGGCATTCAGTGCTGGAACACTGTTACCCATTCACGACCTTGACGTACACCGGCGAGGCCGATAGACGATGACTCGTGACGGTGACCTTGTCGCGCATTTCCGGCCTGCCACACGCGCTGCGCGATGGCCAGCAGTTCGCGCGGCATCTGGATGGTCGTCAGCCGGCGGTGTTCCTAAACTACGACGGAACGTTGACGCCCATTGTGGCCCGGCCCGAGGATGCGGTCATCTCGGACAGGATGCGAGACGCGGTGTACGGGCTCACCGCGCGCGCCACGGTCTGCGTGGTCAGCGGTCGGGATCGGCCCCCGGTCACCCGGTGGATGGGCATCGACGGCGTGGTGGCGGCCGGTAGCCACGGCTTCGAGACGCCTTCAGGGCTCTCAAAGGGGATCGGATGGGCATCGGTGTCGCCGTCGCAGCTCCCAACCAACGGGAACAAGCTGGCCGGACCACCGCTGCGGACCTTGTGCTGGAGCCGATCGAGGAGGTGCAGCAGTTCCTGAACAGAGTGGCGCGCTGACCACAAGCCTGACCATCGGTGTGGACATCGGTGGTACGAAGGTCGCGGCTGGTGTCGTCGACGAGCGCGGGGCGATCCTCGCCACCACGCATCTGGACACCCCCGCCGACGACGTGTCGCGGATCGAGGACGCGATTGCCGCCGCGGTGGGTGAGCTCGCCAGCAAGTACGACGTCGATGCTGTCGGCATCGGTGCGGCCGGTTTCGTCGACGCGAAGCGGGGGGCTGTGATGTTCGCCCCGCATCTCGCCTGGCGGGACGAGCCGCTGCAGGCGTCACTGGAGCACCGGCTGCGGCTGCCCGTGGTGGTCGAGAACGACGCCAACGCCGCCGCCTGGGCGGAGGTCCGCTTCGGCGCAGGCCGCGATGCAGACCATGTGGTGACAATCACCGTGGGGACCGGGATCGGCGGCGGCATCGTGGTGAACGGCCAGCTGATGCGGGGCCAATTCGGTGCGGCCGCGGAGTTCGGTCACCTCACCGTCGTGCCGGGCGGGCGGCGCTGCGAATGCGGCTTGCGGGGTTGCTGGGAGGAGTACGCAAGCGGCCGGGGGCTCGAGCGCGAGGCCCGGGACCTGGCCGGCACCTCGCCCATGATGGCGGTAGGCCTGCTGCGTCTCGCCGGTGGCCGCCCCGAAGGCATCACCGGTCGGATGGTCACCCAGGCAGCTGTGGCCGGTGATGTGGCGGCGCTGCAGTGCTTCGAGGTGATCGGGACGTGGCTGGGGCGCGGCCTGGCCGGGTTGGCCGCGATCCTCGATCCGGGCTTGTTCGTCATCGGGGGTGGGGTATCCGCAGCCGGCGAGGTGTTGCGCGCCCCAGCGTCGGTTGCCTTCCGCGAGCACCTCACCGGCAGCGGTCACCGGCCGGTGGCCGAACTGCGGATTGCCGAGCTGGGCCCCGAGGCCGGTCTCGTCGGTGCCGCCGACCTGGCCCGCTGCATTGGTGGTCCTTGAAGAGCTACCAACGTCACGCCACGCGACAGGATGGCTCGCGGCCTTCCAGGAAATCTTGCAGGTTGTCCAGCACGAGCATGCCCATAGCGGTGCGGGTCTCCAGGGTCGCGCTTCCCAGATGCGGCAGCAGCACCGCGTTCTCCAGTTGCCGCAGTGCCTCGGGGACATCGGGTTCGCCCTCGTAGACGTCCAGCCCGGCGCCGGCGATCGTGCCCGACTGCAGGGCCTTGACCAGCGCGTCGGAATTAATGACGTCGCCACGGGCACTGTTGATCAGGAATGCGGTCGGTTTCATCCGCGCTAGCCGGGCCGCGTCCATGAAATGGGTGTTCTCGCCACCGCCAGGCATGTGCAAGGAGACGAAGTCGGCGGCCTCCAGCAGCTCCTCCACGGTGCCCACCCGCCGGGCGCCGGGAATCCCGTGATCGGGGTCGAAGTCCACCGGATCGTAGAAGATCACTGGCATGCCGAAGCCGAAGTGGCCGCGACGGGCCACCGCCACCCCGATGCGCCCCATCCCGACGATGCCCAGCGTTTTGCCGGTCACGTCGGCGCCCATCATGTGGGTGGGACGCCACCCGGTCCACCGTCCGGCGCGGACCTCCCGCTCGCCCTCACCGGCGCGCCGGGCCACCATCAGCAGCAGCGTCATCGCGGTGTCCGCGGTGGTGTCGGTGAGCACCCGGGGTGTGTTGGTGACGACGATCCCGGCCTTGGCCGCGGCATCGGTGTCGATGTGGTTGTAGCCGACGCCGAAGTTCCCCAGAAACCGAGTTCGCAGCTCACCGGCGAACAGCTCGGCTGGCAGCCGGTCGGAGACGGTCGGCAGCACAACATCGGCCTGCTCAAGCGCGGCGCGCAGCCCGTCGTGCCCGAGCGCGACGTCGTCGGCGTTGAGCCGGACGTGCGAGAAGCGCCGCTGCAGCTCCTGCTCCACCGACGCCGGCCACTTGCGGGTCACCACGATCACGGGGTCATGCACGGCGGTCCTCCCTGGGAGCTCAGACGGCGGCCGGGGTGAGGCCGTGCTCGGCGAGTACCCGAGCCACGGTGTCGCCCATCGCCGACGGGTTCGGCGCCATCGTGACGCCTGCGGCAGTCAGGATCTCGGCTTTTTCATGGGCGGACTCACCCACCGTGGATACGATCGCGCCAGCATGGCCCATCTTGCGACCCTTTGGGGCGGACAGCCCCGCGATGTAGGCGATCACCGGTTTGGTCACGTGGTCGCGCACGTAGTCGGCACCCTCGGCCTCCTGCGGGCCGCCGATCTCCCCGATCATCACGATGGCATCGGTCTCGTCGTCGGCCTCGAACAGTTCCAGGTGGTCACGGAACGACGAGCCGTTCACCGGATCGCCGCCGATGCCCACCGAGGTGGAGATCCCAATGCCCAATGCCTTCATTTGGGACGCGGCCTCGTAGCCCAGGGTGCCGGAGCGCCCGATCACCCCGACCCGCCCAGGCAGGTAGATGTGCCCAGGCATGATGCCCACCAGCGACTTCCCCGGGCTGATAGTGCCTGCGCAGTTGGGGCCGGTAAGCGTCATCCGCTGTTGCGCCTTGTAACGCCACATGTAGCGCTTGACCTTCATCATGTCCTGCGTCGGGATGCCGTCGGTGATGCAGGCGCAGAACCGGATCCCGGCGTCGGCGGCCTCCATCAGGGAGTCCGCGGCGAACGGCGGCGGCACGAACACGATGGACGCGGTGGCCTCGGTCTCGGCCACGGCCTCCTTCATGGTGTTGAAGATCGGACGGTCCAGCACGGTCTCGCCGCCTTTGCCCGGAGTGACCCCAGCGACCACGTTGGTGCCGTAGTTGATCATCTCCTCGGCGTGGAAGCGTCCGATGCGACCGGTGATGCCCTGCACCACCACGCGGGTGTGCTCGTCAATCAAGATGGCCATGACGCCTCCAGCACTCAGGCGCTCGTACCGGCGGTGGCTAGCACAGCGACGGCCTTGCGGGCCGCATCGGCGAGGGTGTCCGCAGTGATGATGGGCAGGCCGGAGTCCCGCAGGATCGCCTGGCCCTCCTCGACGTGGGTGCCGGCCAGCCGCACCACGACCGGAATCTTGACGTCGATCTCTTTGAACGCGGCGACGATGCCCTGGGCGACCCAGTCGCAGCGGTTGATGCCCGCGAAAATGTTGATCAGCATCGCCTCGACCTTCTCGTCCTGCAGTACCGCGCGGAACGCTTTGAGCACGCGCTCGGGCGATGCTCCACCGCCGATGTCCAGGAAGTTCGCCGGCTCGCCACCAGCGAGCTTGATCATGTCCATGGTCGCCATCGCCAGACCAGCGCCATTGATCATGCAGCCGATGTTGCCCTCGAGGCCGACATAGGCCAGCCCACGGTCGGCGGCGTGACTTTCCCTGCTGTCTTCTTGACTGCGGTCGCGCAACTCGGAGATGTCCAGATGACGGAACAACGCGTTATCGTCGAAAGACATCTTGGCGTCCAGCGCGACCAGGTCGCCCGTGCTCGTCACGGCCAGCGGGTTGATCTCGAGCATGGTGGCGTCCAGATCCCGGAAAGCACGGTAGGCGCGGCGAAACAGCCGGCTCGCGTCGGCGAGCTGGGCTGCTTGCAGGCCCACCGCAAAAGCGATCTCCCGGGCCTGGAACTCCAGGAAACCCACCGCGGGTTCGATCGTCGTGCGGATCAAAGTTTCGGGCTTGGATGCGAGCAGCTCCTCGATCTCCACCCCGCCTTCGGCCGAGGCGATGATGCAGACCCGTTCGATGCGGCGATCGAGCACGATGCCGAAATATAGCTCGCGGGCGATCTCGGTGGCCTCCTCGACGTATACCCGGTAGATCAGCTTTCCGCGCGGCCCGGACTGCTTGGTGACCAGCCGCTTGCCGAACATGCTGTTCGCCACGTCCTGCACCTCACGGTCGGAGCTGCACAGCTTCACCCCGCCGGCCTCGCCGCGGCCGCCGGCGTGCACCTGGGCCTTGACCACCCAGGCCGACCCGCCGATCTCGGTGCACCGGTAGGACGCCTGCTCGGGGCTGTAGGCCAATCCCCCTCGCGGTACGGGTACTCCGAAACGGGCCAGGATCTCCTTGGCCTGGTATTCGTGAATGTCCACACCCTCCCCTTAGGTCCGGCTCGCCGCGGCGGCCCGGATCGCCTGGTCCATCGCGATCACCGTCTTGGCCATCCGCTCCGAGGCGGCGTCGATCATTTTGCCGTCCACCGACGCGGCGCCCTTGCCCTGCGCCTCGGCCTCCCGGAGCGCCTCGATGATCCGCTGGGCCCGATCCACCTCGGCCTCCGGCGGGCTGAACACCTCATTGGCCAGCGCGACCTGGTTGGGGTGAATCGCCCACTTGCCCTCACACCCCAGCGCGGCAGCCCGCCGAGCCCCGGCCCGGAAACCATCGGGGTCGGAGTAGTCACCAAATGGACCGTCAATCGGACGCAGGCCATAAGCCCGGCATGCCACGATCATCCGCGACAACGCGAAATGCCACTGATCACCGGGGTAGTCCGGGTTCAGACCGCCGATGCTGACCGTGCGAGCCCGGTTGCTCGCGGCGTAATCAGCCACCCCGAAGTGCAGCGCCTCCAACCGGCCGGGGCTGCTCGCAATGGCCTCCACGTTTGCCATCCCCAGGGCGGTCTCGATCAGCGCCTCGATACCCACCTTGACCTGGTATCCCTTGGCTTGCTCGATCTGGTTGACCAGTGTCTCCACGCAGTACAGGTCAGCGGGCACCCCCACCTTGGGCACCAGGATGGTGTGCACCCGGTCGCCGGCCTGCTCCATCACGTCGACGACGTCGCGGTACATGTAGTGGGTGTCGAGCCCATTGATGCGCACCGACACCGTCTTGCCCTTGGCCGCCCAATCGATGTCCCGCAGCGCCTCGACGACGTTACGGCGGGCCTGCTCCTTTTCCGGCGGCGCGACCGCGTCCTCCAAATCCAGGAAAACGACATCGGCCGCGCTGTCCGCCGCCTTGTCGATGAAACTGGTGTTCGAGCCCGGCACCGCTAACTCACTACGCTGCAACCGGGGCTTACGCATCGGATAGAGGGTGTGGCTCATCGCACTGGCTCCTCCTGAGCAGCTAGCACCGGCGGTCTACTGGGGTGACGCGGGCGCCGCCTCCCCGATGAGGTCGGTTTTCTCTTCCAGTGCAGCGGTTGCGCTGCGGTAGTAATCCTGGGCCGCCGCGACACCGGCCCCGAGCTCGACCTTGGCTCCGGCGTCGGCCAGCGACATCTCCGCGCTGGCCAGCGCGGCGAGGCACATCACCTCGTTGAGGTCGCCGAGGTGGCCGATCCGGAACACCTTGCCCGCCACCTTGGACAGTCCGGTCCCGAACGCCGTGCGGTAGCGGTGATAACCGATCCGGCAGACCTCCGCAGCGTCCACTCCCTCGGGTGTGCGGATTGCCGTGACGGTGTCGGAATACCACTGTGGCCGCAGCGCACACAGGGACAGACCCAACGCGTCCACCCCGCGACGGACTCCCTCCGCGAGCCGGTGGTGCCGTGCGAACACCTGCGGCAGGCCCTCCTCGAACAGCAGGTCCAGCGAGCACCGCAGGCCGTGCAGCATCGGCACCGACGGGGTATAGGGGAAGTAGCCGAGGTCGTTGGTCTTGAGCATGTCCTCGAAGCTGAAGTAGCAGCGTTCCATCGTCGAGGACATGTGCGCTTCCAGCGCCTTGACGCTGACCCCGAGCATGGACATGCCGGCGGGCAGCATCAGCCCTTTCTGCGAGCCGGCCACCGCCAGGTCGACGCCCCAGGCCTCCTGCTCGAATGGGATCGAGGCCAGCGACGACACTGCGTCCACGTACAGCAGGGCATGCGAGCCGGCCTCGTCCATCACCCGCCGGACCGCCGCCACGTCGGACGTCACTCCGGTGGCAGTCTCGTTGTGACAGACGAAGACGCCTTTGATGGCCTTGTCCTCGGTGAGGTGGCGTTCGTAGTCCTCCAGCGGGACGCCCTCACCCCACTCGCGGTCGATGCAGATCACGTCGAGACCCAGCCGCCCTGCCATCTCGGCCCAGAGGTGGGAGAACTGGCCGAAACGTGACATCAGCACCCGGTCGCCCCGGTTGAGGGTGTTGCTGATCGCCGCCTCCCACGCCCCGGTACCGGAGGACGGGTACATGAACACCCGGCCGGTCTCGTTGGCGAAGACCTTCTTCAAGTCGGCGAACAGCGGCAGGGCCAGGTCGGGGAAGTCCGGTGCCCGGTGATCTTGCTGCGGGACGTTCATCGCACGGCGCACCGCGTCCGGAACGTTGGTCGGCCCGGGAACGTATAAGTGGACGGGTCCGTTAGGCATGGCCACCACCGCCCTTGGGGGCGGGGTCCGTCTCGGGGTCCGAGCGCTGCGGGCTGGGGGCCAGCTGCGGGTACAGCGGGTAGCGCTTGGCCAGCACCCTGGTGCGCTCGGTCAGCGCGGCTCGCTTGGCGTCGTCCATATCGCCGGTCAGTGCCTCGGTGATGACCTTGCCGATCTCATGGAAGTCGCTTTCCTGCAGACCCCTGGTGGCCAGCCCTGGCGTTCCGATCCGCAGACCGGAGGCGACGGACGGCGGCCGCGGGTCAAACGGCACCGCGTTGCGGTTCACGGTAATTCCGACCTCGGCGAGCCGGTCCTCGGCCTGCTGGCCATTGAGCGGCGATTCCCGCAAGTCGGCGAGCACGAGGTGGGTGTCGGTGCCACCGGTGAGCACGTTGAGCCCACCGTGGAGCATCTCCTCGGCGAGCGCGCGCGCTCCGGCGCGAGTGCGCTGCTGGCGCTCCCGGAACTCCTCCGACGCGGCGATCTTCAATGCCACCGCCTTGGCGGCGATCACGTGCATCAGCGGCCCGCCCTGCCAGCCGGGGAACGTCCGTGAATTGATTTTCTTTTTGAACTCGTCCTTGCAGAGAATCATCCCGCCGCGCGGACCACCCAGCGTCTTGTGAGTCGTGGTCGTGACCACATGCGCGTGCGGGATCGGGTTGGGGTATTCACCGGCGGCGACCAGGCCAGCGAAGTGCGCCATGTCGACGAACAGGTAGGCACCCACCTCGTCGGCGATCTGGCGAAAGTGGGCGAAGTCCATCTCACGGGGGTAAGCCGACCAGCCGGCGAGGATCATCTTCGGCCGGTGTTCCTTCGCCAGCTGCTCGACCTCGTCCATGTCCAGCAGCGAGGTGTCCTTGTCCACGCCGTAGGGCACCACGTTGTAGTAGAGCCCGGAAAAGTTGATCTTCATGCCGTGCGTGAGGTGCCCGCCGTGGTCGAGCTTCATCCCCAGGAAGGTGTCGCCATGGTCCATCAGCGTGCTGTACACGATGGCGTTGGCTGAGGCGCCACCGTTGGGCTGCACGTTGGCGTGCTCGGCCCCGAACAGCTCCTTCGCCCGGTCGATCGCCAGCTGCTCGGCCACGTCGACGTGCTCGCAGCCGCCGTAGTATCGCCGGCCCGGGTAGCCCTCCGCGTACTTGTTGGTGAGCACCGAGCCCTGGCAGTCCAGGACCGCTTGTGGCACGAAGTTCTCCGAGGCGATCATCTCCAGCGTGTACTCCTGGCGGGACAGCTCGTTGGAGAGCACCTCAGCGATCTCGGGGTCGACCTCGGACACCGGCTTGGTGAAGAAATCAGGGGGCAGAGCACTCATCGGCGAATCCTCGACTCGTAGGCTGTGACTCTGGCAGGGACGCGGACGTGCGGTTCGGCGCGTCGCACCGCACGGTGTCGATCTTCAGACCGTACCGATTCCGACCTGCCGCCGTCGAGGCTCGTGAACTCGTGACCTCGAACCCCTATCCGGGCAGCATATCGGCGGGAGGGGCAGACAGACAGCCCTGTCTCATTATCACCACTCCCGCGGCCGCGCTTCGCCGCTGTTCAGTCCTGCGACCGCCGTTCGGAGCCGATTGCGACTACGAGGCTGCATAGACCGCGATTCCGCTCCGAACGGCGAATCATGAGCGTGGGGAGCGAGTTCGCGGTGTGAGTTCTCGATCGGGCGTCCGCACGTGCCAGGCATCAAGCTGGCGGGGGCACTGGAACACCACGAGACGGCCTGCGGAGAAATCAGCAAGCCGGTTAGCTGCCCGCCGGCTCAGCAGCGCGCGCTGACCACAGGGACCGCATCTCGGTGCCGTGCTGTACCACTCCGGTGGACTCATGCTCTGCCGGTCTCCGCAGCTGGGGCAGGGGTGTTCAGGCGCATCGATTCTATCGGTCTGCGGTCCACCATCGGACGCCTGGCCGATCAGGGCACCATGCCGACCCGTTTCAGCCCGTGGTCGACCGCCTCGGCGAGCTCGGCCTTGTTCATTGCGGAGCGGCCAGGCACCCTCTGCTCTCTGGCCTTGTCGTACAGCTCGTCCCGGGTCGGCTCGTCAAGGTCACTGCTGCCCTTGCCGGTCCAGCCGGTGGTCTCAGCGAACCGGGCGGCCAGATCGGCCCGCTTTTCCGACGAGGCTTTCGTCTCGAGGACGGGCAGCAGTTCCTGCTCCTCTTCCTCGATGTGGTGCCGCAGTTCGCCGACCATGGCCGCGAGCTTCCCATCGTATCCCGGCTCGTCCGGGTCCTGTTCGAGGAGCTGACCGAGGAGCTCTTCGATGTGGTGGTGTTCGGCGGCTCCGTCGTGGACCTCCTCGGCTTCCTCGGGGTCCGATTTTTCGATGGCGGGGTAGACGAAGCTTTCCTCGGCCTTGGAGTGCGGGATGAGCAGCTCGTGCACCTGGCGCAGGAGGGCGAAGGTGTCCGCGTTTTCCTGCGCGGCCTGATCGAGCAGGCGCTCCATCTCACGGTGCTGGGCCTTGATGAGGCTCACGACATCGTTATCGTTAGTCATCGGCGTCTCCACGCTGTCGAGGGCTCGAAACGCACGGGTCTCGGACGCCTCTCACATCCCCGGTGACCCTCGGGCTCAAACGTGCACATCAAGCCACCGGCGAAGGTTCCACCGTCAGGCATGCAAGCAGCGCAAAGCCGCGCTCAGGTCGGCCACCTCGTGCAGGCGCATTCCGTGAGGCGGTGCACCATCGCCCTGGGCTGGCACCAGCGCGTGCCGGAAGCCCAACCGGGCGGCCTCGGCCAGGCGCCGGTGTAACCCGGTCACCTGCCGCACCTCGCCGGCCAGCCCGACCTCGCCGATCGCCACCGCGTGCGCAGGCAGCGGCAGGTCATCAGCCGCTGACGCGACGGCCAGCGCGACGGCGAGATCAGCTGCCGGCTCCACGACGCGCATCCCGCCCACTGTCGCGGTGTACACGTCGGAACCCGCCAGCCGCACGTTGCCGCGGCGCTCGGTGACCGCCAGGATCATCGCCACCCGGGAAGAGTCCAGCCCGCTGACCGCCCGGCGCGGGTTGGCCAGCGCGGAGTCAGCGACCAGTGCCTGGACCTCACCGAGCATCGGCCGCTTGCCCTCGACCACCACCGTCACCGCCGTCCCGGGCACAGCACCGTCGCGGCGGGTGAGAAACAGCCCCGACGGATCGGGCAAGCCGGTGATGCCGTCATCGGTGAGCTCGAAGCAGCCGACCTCATCGGCCGCCCCGAACCGGTTTTTGATTCCGCGGACCATGCGCAGCGTGGAGTTGCGGTCACCATCGAACTGCAGAACGACGTCGACCAGGTGTTCCAGTACCCGGGGCCCCGCGACCGCGCCGTCCTTGGTGACGTGGCCCACCAGCACCACCGGTAACCCGCGCTGCTTGGCGGTGGCGATCAACACGCTGGCTACCGCCCGGACCTGGGACACCCCGCCCGGGCTGCCCTCGGCCCCGGGACAGGACATGGTCTGTACCGAATCGACGATCAACAGGTCCGGATGGACCGCGTCGAGATGTCCGAGCACAGCGGCGAGGTCGGACTCAGCGGCCAGAAACAGCTCGTCGTCCAGCGCGCCGGTGCGCTGAGCTCGCAACCGCACCTGGCCCGCGGACTCCTCACCGGTCACGTAAAGGGAGCGTCTGCCCGCGAGCGCGCAGCGGTGCGCGACCTCCAAGAGCAGGGTCGACTTTCCGACCCCGGGCTCGCCCGCCAGTAGGACCACCGCGCCGGGCACCAGCCCACCGCCGAGTACCCGGTCGAGTTCGGACACCCCGGTGGCGGTGGCTCGTGCTGAGTGCAGGTCGACCTGGGAGATAGGGCGGGCCGGGGAGGACGGAGCACCGGCCGCGACCCTCGTCACCGGTTGCGGACCGGCACTCACGACGCTGCCCCAGGTCTGACACTCCGGGCAGCGCCCCACCCACTTGGCGACCTCGTGGCCGCATTCGGTGCAGCGGTGAATGGCGCGAGCATGCACCGGAGACCTGGCCATGGTCGCGGACGCTATCGGCTCGCCCCGACAGCGCGGCGAGCCGACTCAGCCGTGCCCGCTGCCGTGTTCCTCACCGCCGTGTTCGCCGCTTTCCACGACGTTGACCTCACTCACCGACTCCACGGGCGCCGCCATGGGCACCGGCACGGTCACCTTGCCTGCGTTCTCAAATACAAACGTGACCGGGGTGTTCAACCCCGCCCGCAGCGGCTGGCTGGTGTTGAGCACGATCCGCAGCTGCCCGACGACCAGCGGGCTCTGCGGCTGGACACCTGCTGAAGCCGAGCCGGCAGTGCTGGTGACGTTCGTTCCGGGGGCGATCGTGGTGGTACCCACCACGAGCACCTGGCTGGCTGCGGGGGAGGTGACGGTGATCAGCCTGTCGGCGCGGGGGCCGTGGTTGATGATGGTGAGCAGCACCGGCACGCTCGAGCCGGCCGGGTAGGTGCCGTTGGAGTGGGGCGGGGCGGGGATCAGCACGTCGCGCAATGCAATGGTTTCTCCGACGTCGGCGTAAGTCCCGTCCACAGCGGCCACTTGGCTGTCGGTCTGGGTGATCTGACCTGCGCTGCAGCCGACCAGCGGCGGCGCGCTGGCGCAGCAGGCGGCAATCAGGGCGGTGACGGCCAAGCGGCGCCGCATCAACCTGTGCCAGCGGCTCACGGGCGAAGTCCTCCTCAGGTCTTGCTCGCGCATCGATGGCCAGCCTCATCCGACCAGGGCGAATCCTATCCGTCGCCGTAGTGCCCCGACCCACCCGACCCACCCGGTGCCGGTCTGGCGCCGGCTCATGTCTGGTCTGGTGTAGGTCTACAGTGGAGTCACCTTGAGCTGCGGGAGCGCGGCGTTGCTTGGTGAGACTTGGTTGCCGATCCTCTGACCTGCGATGACGCCGTGATACCCGGCGCAGGGCGGTTTCCAGGCGTGGTAACCTAGGTGTAGCGAAAGGGGCAGAGGACACATGGTTTTCAAGGTCGGAGAGACCGTCGTCTACCCGCACCACGGTGCCGCTCTCATCGAGGCCATCGAAACTCGAGTGATCAAGGGCGAGGAGAAGAAGTACCTCG
>JALZDU010000135.1 GCA_030862405.1 Actinomycetota bacterium
AGGTGGTCCAGCGCCAGGCGGCGGAACACGTAGTCCAGCACCGAGGTGACGGTGGGGATCATGGGGTCGTCGGTGTAGCCCATGGGCTCGAAGCGCATGTCGATGTACTTGGTTGCGAAGGTCTCCAGGCCGATGCCGGACTGCAAGCCCAGCGACACGCTGATGGACACGGCGTCCAGGAATCCACCGAGGGTGCTGCCCTGCTTGCCGAACTTGACGAACACCTCGCCCAGGCTGCCGTCATCGAACGGGTTCGCCGTCAGGTAGAACTCCGCACCGCCAACCTCGAACGAGGTGGTGGCGCCGCTGCGATGGCGCGGCATCCGGCGGCGGGTGGCGGGCTGGGCGGGGGCAGGAGCGCTCATCGCTTGGTTCCTTCTCGGGCGGATCGGCGGTTACGACAGGTGTGGAGTGGGGACCGTAGCGGGGCGGGCGGACAACGTGGAGGTGCCATGCCGGAGTCAGAAACGCCGCTGGGACACGATGCGGTCGAGATCGGCGACGGCGGCTGCGGTGGCCAGGGCATGGCGGACGACGCTGACGCCATCCGGCCCGCGCAGCAGTATCGCCACCTCCCGCAGCCGCGCCGCGAACAGGCGCAACTCCCCGGGTTCGACGGCGAGGGTGCCACGTAGGGTCAGCCACTCGTCCGTGCCGTCGAGGTCGTGCCCGAACAGCTCACCGGGCAGCAGCCCCACCCCGGAGTCGTGGCGGTGGGGGGCGTAGTTGAGCAGCAGCGCGCTAGCGTGGACGCCGCTCGCCACCGGGCGGGGGAGTCGGCAGCGCCGGATCCGCAGGGTGAAATACCAGCCGCCCTCGGACTCATCGGCCCGGTACAGCTCGTAGCCCAACTCTCGGTTGATCGCGCCCAGCGACTCGGTAAGGCAGCCCAGGCGGCGACGGTACTCCGCGTTCCAGTCCTCGACCCAGCTCTGCGGTGTCAGGCACAGTGCGGCAGCGGCGGTCAACTCGCCGGTCTGCGGAACGCGACCGAAGCTGAACACGGTCCGATAGTGGAGCAAGGCCGCGCGCATGGCCGCGCTCGTGGTGGTCGCGAAGGCGACCCGCGCCGTGGGAAGCGCGACGGTCTTCGAGCTGGTGGTGATGGTCACCGTCCAGTCGCTCATCGCACCCAGCTCGAAGTCACCGACATCACGGCCGTGCACCCCACCGATCGGCTGGGGGGTGAGACCGGGGGCGAGGTACGAACCCGCGTACACATCGTCGGCCACCACCCAGACGGGGTTGGCGGGCTGCCGCCGGTTGTGTTCCAGCACAGCGGCCGCGATCGAGCGGGCGCGCGGGCGCGACAGCACCCGACCGTCACTGTTGTTCACCAGCGGCACGTAGACGACGCGACCCGAACGGTGCGCCGTGCACGACAGCCACGCGGCCACGGCCGGGCCGTCCAACTCCTCGACGACCTCCAGGTCACCGGTGAAGATCGGCGGAATCAGCCGCAGGCTCTGGTAGTAACCCACCGGTGCCAGCACCACACCGCCCGTGTGACACAACTCGTCCCCTCGGCGCAGCACCATGACCGCGGCGCAGGCACACAGCAGGGCGCCCTTGAACCCGCCACAGAAGACGATGACCTCACCCGGGGCGGTAGGAATGCCGAGCTGGCCGAAGTAGGCCGCAGCCAAGGCACGGGACTCGTCATCGAAACCAGACGACCCGCCACGGTAGGCGCCGAGCCGATGCCGGCGAGTCGCAACGTGGGTCAGATAGTCAGCTGGCGACTCGCCCAGGCGGGCCTCGCTGGCCGCGAGCAGATCGAACGCGGCACAAGTGGACACCCGAGGCGCGTGATGCCGATCGAACTCGCCCAGATCATCCACAGTGAACCTTTCGGCCGACGGTCGAACGGCCTGGCAGGCGAAACCAAGCACACCCCGACGCTCGGCGGCGAAGAAGGCGCCGAAGTCGAGCACCACAGGATGAGGATCAGTCGATCCGTGGCTGCCCTTGTAGAGCTTCGCGACCCGGTGGCGGGTCTTGGCGTCATCGATGACCGCGTACACCGCCGAGTACAGGTCATCAAAGTCGACCTGCGGCCCCAAGATCATCGTTTTTCAGTGGGTGGGGGAGCCGACCGTCCATCAGGCGCGGCTGGGTCCCCGATGCGGTAGTCCGCTCCACGCCGGCCCCGGGCACTTCCACCCTCGACTGCATCACTGCTCGGCCTCGATCACCGTCAGTGGCGCCGCGCCGGTCGGCTCCCGCAGCGCTGCCGACAGCTCGTTGAGCGCGGAGGCCAGCTCGCGCCGTTGCTGATCGCAGTAGCGTCCGCCGCCGACCTCGAACGCGGCGTCGCCGAGCATCCACTCGGCTTGGCGAAGCCGCACCGCGAGCGCCGTGTCCCGGGTGCTCACCGCCTGTCCGCCCGGTGCCGGTGGCGCTCAGCGGCGGTGGCCTGGCTACGGTTTGGGGCGAACCGTGCCGCCGATCGGCGTTTGAGCTCTTGGACCTCGCGGTGCTCGGGTAGCCACCACAGCAGGAACAGCGGCCCGACGACCAGCACCCAGGTCAGCAGCCCGAGCAGCAGCACCACCACCGTGTCACTCATGACCATCGCTCAGGGTCTGTATCAGGCTCGCCGAGTGGTCTGCAACCTTTTCCTTCGCAGCGCATGTGAGTGCGTGCCGACCGTCTGGCAGTAGATCACTGTAGGAGTAGCGTCGAGGTAAGCGCGTTGCGGTGATTGTCCGGAGAATCGCAGGCATGAGTTCATGAGTTTCTCCCTGAGCGCCGGTGCGGCTGTCATCAGGAGCAGACCATGTCAACGAGTGTGTGGGTAGGATGAACGTCGGCTCACGGTGAACTCACGCACGCGCACGCCTAGCAGCTGGAGAGCAAATGAACGATCATTTTAACCCCAAATCGGATACTACAATTGAGCAGGATGTCTTTATTGCCGAGTTTCGTCGCTGGCGAGATGTTCGAGGGTTGTCGCGTGCTGCTCTCGCTCGGGAAATGGGCTACAGCCGCTCGTACGTCTCAAAAGTTGAAAGTGGTGGTGAGCACGCTTCGCGTGAGTTTGTACAAATGGCTGACACGGCGCTCGATGCAGGTGGAGCGCTGCGCAGGGCATGGCGTGAGCAACAGGATTCAGAGACGGTGACATCGCGAACGCACACTCTCGTCGCGACTTCGCCGACAACCGAGGCGTCCGGTGAGCTCGTAGTGGCCCACGATCACGCTGAACTCTTCTACGACCACGGGTTCTACCGCGCGACGATGCGCCGTCACCTGGTCAACCACGGCAAGCAGCCGATCACCCGCTATCTTATCCGGATCTCAGTGGACCGTTACCCGGGTGACCCGGAGCGCTCCAACCAGCTCTACCGGGAAAATCCGTTGAACTGGGATGAAATCGGTCTTAACGCGTGGTACGGAGACAACCGAGCTGAACCGATGCGCTGGACCGTTCAGCACGACCGCGACCATTCAAGGAAGTCTGGCTCCTGTTCGCCAACGACTCGGGGCACTTTCCCCTGTACCCTGGAGAAAGCGCTTGGATCGAGTATACTTACGTAGTCGGTGACGACAAGTGGGGACGCTGGTTCCGTCGCGCGGTCCGGCTGCCCACCTCGATGCTGTCCGTCGCCCTCAACTTCCCGGCGGAACTCGACCCCGCTGTCTGGGGCTTGCAGACGTCCATGACCGCAGAATCCATGCCGTTCCAGACAGCGATCGACGCGCGGCGGGAAAGCGATCGCACGATCTATTCGTGGTCCACGAAGGACCCTCCCTTGCACGCACGATACCGACTTGAATGGCACTTTCGCAACGACACGGGAATCGATAATTCGCCAGCACGTAGGCCCAGTGCAACCATGCGCGCACTGGGAATCGTGCAAGAAGGCGATCCCATACTGCAGCGCCGAACCCGTCCATTCGCCCTGCCCGAGGAAGCCGAGGACGCGCGTCGCGTTATCTCCGAACTGGCTGCCGCTAAGCACCGAGTCGCGACAGCCCACACGTTCGGTAAGGGCATGGGAATCGCTGCCCCGCAGATTGGTATTGAGCGCGCCGCCGCAATCGTGCGTACACTCGGTTCCGACGAGGTGATCACCCTGCTCAATCCGCAGGTGGTCGAAACCAGTGAAGCTTACGATGAACAATACGAGGGCTGCTTGAGCTTCTTCGACGTGCGCTGTCTGGTCTCCCGCCCGCTCGTGATCCACGTCGAGCACCAGAACATCACCGGCGAACGCCGCATCACCATTTTCGAACGCGGCGTCGCCAGGCTCGTCGCTCACGAGATCGACCACCTCGATGGCGTGCTCTGCCGCAGCCGGATGAAGCCAGGAGTGCATCCCATCCCTATCGAGCAATATCGAGGCACAGGTACGGCATGGCAGTATCCACCGCCTGGTGCTTCCCACTGATATGCACTGGCATTCAGACCTGACATTGCCCTGCCAGTGGCATATCCTGATGAAGGGATCGATCATGGCGGCGAGTGACGGCGACGTGAAGTCGGCGGCTCAGGTGCCGGATTCAGTTGTGGAGACCACCCTGGAGC
>JALZDU010000176.1 GCA_030862405.1 Actinomycetota bacterium
CCAGCGCGCCGACCGGGGTCGCGGCGCGCTGGCCGGCCGGCACTGCGAAGGCTTGCTTGACGTGCACCACGCCACGCACGTCGTCGAGGTCGCTGCCGTAGACCGGAAAGCGGGAGAATCCGGTCCGCCGCGCGGCGTCGACCAGGGCAAGTGTGGTTGCGTCCGCCCGCAGGGCCTGCACCTGCAGCCGGGGTGTCATCAGCTCCTCCGCGGTGCGCTCGCCGAAGCGCAGTGAGCGATCCAGCAGCGTCGCGGTTCCTTGATCCAGAGTGCCCTGCTGGGCGCTGCTGCGGACCAAGGAGCCCAGTTCCTGCGGGGAGCGAGCGGAGCGCAGATCCTCGGCCGGTTCGATGCCCAGCCGCTGCAAGATCCAGTTCGCCGAGCCGTTCAACGCCGCGATCAGCCAGCCGAACGCGGTGGAGAATGCGTTGAGCGCACCGGCGACCCGCCGGGCGGTGGACAGCGGCCGGGCGATGGCCAGGTTCTTGGGCACGAGTTCACCGAAGAGCATCGACAGCGCAGTGGCCAGCGCCAACGCGATTCCCAGCGACACGCCCCCCACGGCGGCAGCGGGTAGCCCGACAGCATCGAGCCCGGGTCGGATCAGTCTGGCGATGGCCGGTTCGGCGATGTATCCGGTGACCAGGGTGGTGATCGTGATACCGACCTGCGCCCCGGACAGCTGAAACGACAGTGTGCGCAGCGCGTGCTGGACCTGGTGGGCGCGGCGGTCGCCTACATGCTGCACGTGTGCGTCGACGGTGCTGCGTTCCAGGGCGGTGAGGGAGAACTCGGCGGCGACGCACACGAAGGTGCCTACGGTCAGCGCAACCATCCCGAGCAGGCCAAGTAGCGAGAGCACAACATCCATCTATGCCGCCCAGGGGGACGGCGGGCTGGGGCAGCCGGGCCAGGAGCCCGGCCCCGTACTACAGCCGGGGCTCGATGCGGCAGGCACCGAATTCGTCACTCCTCGAAGGCCGGATCGTCCGAGTCTACGGGTGGCCGGTGCACTGTCGAGTGCCGCCGCAGGCATCGGACCTCCATTCGGACTAACGTGTCTGATCGTGCGGATTGGAATCCTTGGTGGACCTGGACTCTCCGCTGGCGCGCCGTTGGATGGAGCCGTGCAGCGGTTGGGATCCGAGCTGGCTCGGCGTTGCTGGGGCATGGTGCTCGGAGTGCCCGGGTCGGTCACCTTCGACGCTGTCGAGTCCGGGGTGGACGTCGTGGAGGTGCTGGCGCGCGGCGCCGAGCCGGGTACCAAGTCCACTGATCTACGAGCAGTGGACGGGCCGGCTGCCCGGCTGGAGATGGTGCGGCTGCTGTCCGACGCCATCGTGGTGCTGCCGGGTGGGATCGACGTGCTGGCCGACCTGCTTGCCCTGCTCAGTGAGCAGGCACTGGGACTCAGTGATAAACCGTGTGGCGTGCTGGACCCGACCGGGTTGCTCGATCCGCTGGCCGAGCAGCTCGACGCGCTGGACCGCGCCGGCCTGCTAGCCGCACCGCTGCTGCGGGCAGATGACCCAGCCACGCTGTTGGACCGGCTCGCGGCGTGGCGGCCCAACGGTAGCGGCGAGCTGCGCGACGAGGTCGCCTGGTTACGGGTCAGCGATTCCAGCCTGACCCTGCGGCCCACCCCGTCGGGGCTGTCTCTGCCCGGTGGACCGCGTGAGCCGGGGGAGCGGGGAGCGGTGGCGCTGTGCCGGTTGCTGGAGCAGCGCTGGTCGGTGCGGTTGAGCCCAGAACGGCTGCATCCGGCGGCGGCGTTGGTCGTGCCGGAACCGGACGGCGCGTGGCGGCGAGTGAGTTGTTACTGGGCCGACGGCCCACAACCGGTGGTGCCCGGTGCGGTGTCGCATCCGCTGGGGGAGACCACCGCTTGCGATCCGACGGCTGCGACGTTGCAGGAACTGCTTCGCCAGGGCCGGCTGCTCTAGGTCACCAGCCGGCCGGTAGCGGGCGGCCCTCGGCGAACCCGGCGGCGGACTGCACCCCGATCATTGCGCGCTCGGACAGCTCCGGCAGCGTCCGGGCACCGGCATAGGTGCAGGCGCTGCGCACCCCGGCGCAAATGTGATCGATGAGGTCCTCCACCCCCGGCCGGCTCGGATCGAGGTACATCCGGGCAGTGGAGATGCCCTCCTCGAACAGCGCCTTGCGAGCCCGGTCGAAGGTGTCGTCGTGAGTGGTGCGGGCGGCAACGGCACGCTTGGAGGCCATCCCGTAAGACTCCTTGTAGGGACGGCCGTTCTCGTCGTACTTGAGGTCACCCGGCGACTCGTAGGTGCCCGCCAACCAGGAGCCGATCATCACATTCGCTGCCCCGGCGGCCAGTGCCAGCGCGACGTCTCGTGGGTGCCGGATACCGCCGTCGGCCCAGACACGGCCACCAGCCGCGCGAGCCGCCACGGCACATTCAGCTACCGCGGAGAACTGCGGCCGGCCGACTCCGGTGAGCATCCGGGTGGTGCACATGGCGCCTGGCCCCACCCCGACCTTGACGATGTCCGCACCGGCCTTCAGCAGGTCACAAGTGCCCTGGGCGGAGACCACATTCCCGGCCACCACCGGCACATCCGGCCGGCGTGAGCGGACCGTGCACAGCGCGTCGAGCATCTTGGCCTGGTGGCCGTGTGCGGTGTCGACGACCAGCACGTCGACGCCCGCGGCGATCAGTGCCTCGGTCTTGGCCGCGACGTCACCGGTCACTCCGAGTGCCGCAGCGACCCGCAGCCGGCCCCCGGCGTCCAGGGCGGGGGAATACAGCTCGGCCCGCAACGCTCCGGTGGGAGTCAGCACGCCCACCAGCCGGCCGCCGGCGTCCACCGCGAGCGCCAGTTCCTGGCGGCGGTGGTGCAGCTGCTCGAAGACCTTGCGTGGTTCGGTGTCTGCGGATACCACTACCAGGTCGGTCTGTGCCACGTCGGTCAGCCGGGCGAAGCGGTCCACTCCGGTGAGTTCGGCCTCGGTGACCAGGCCTACCGGGTGGCTTGCGCCGTCGAGCACCACCACGGCGCGGTGGGCCCGCTTTGGCAGCAGGTTCGCCGCATCGGCGACGGCGTCCTGCGGTCCCAGCGTGAGGGCGGTGTCCAGGACCAGGTGCCGCGATTTCACCCACGCCACCGTGTCGGCGACCACCTCCGGATCCACGTCCTGGGGCAGTACCACCAGCCCGCCACGACGGGCCACCGTCTCGGCCATCCGGCGTCCCGCTACCGCTGTCATGTTGGCCACCACAAGCGGGATGGTGGTACCCGATCCGTCCACGGTGGATAGATCCGCATCGAACCGGGACACCACCTCTGAGTGCGACGGCATCAGGAAGACATCGTCATACGTGAGGTCGTGAACGGGTCGGCGATCACCAAGGAAACGCACCCTAGCGACGTTACCCGGCTCCATGACCCATCCGGTCCGCATTCAGCCGGCTGAGCGGGCTTACCGGGCACTCAATAACCCCGTCCAGCCCGCTGAATGCGGTCCAGGCGTGCTCGCCACACTGGCCACCGTGAACGTTGATGGGGACGTGGGCAAGGAGTTACTGATGCCACCTCGCGGGCTGTTTGTTGGAGTGACCACCCTGGACGTGGTGCAGCGGGTAGCTCGGCGGCCCGGTGTCGACGAGAAGGTCGTCGCCCAGCGCAGCGACATCGCCGCCGGGGGACCGGCCGCTGCTGCCGCGATCACCTTCGGCGCGCTAGGTGGGCGCAGCGTGCTGCTCTCCGCGCTGGGCCCCGGCCCGATCGGTCGGCTGGTTGCGGGGAAGCTGGCTGAAGCCGGCGTGCAGGTCGTGGACGCCTGGGCGGCCGGTGCGGATCTCAGCATCTCGGCGATCACTGTGCTGGACAGCACCGGGCAGCGGTCGGTGGTGTCCCGCAACGCCCAAGACGTCACCGCCGTGGTGCCTGCCGGCTTGTCCGCTCTGGTCAGGGCGGCCGACGTCGTGCTGATCGACGGGCATCATCCCGATCTGGCGTTGGCGGCCGCGCGGGCCGCTCAGACCGCCGGAATCCCGGTAGTGCTGGACTGCGGCAGTGCCAAGCCGGTGTACGCCGGGCTCGTGCCGCTCGCCGTCGCCGCAGTGTGCTCCGCGGACTTCACCGTGCACGGCAGCGCGGGCTTCGACGCGGTGTCCACGGCGCTGCTGGCCGACGGTGCCGGCCTGGTAGCGATGACCGCCGGCTCCGCGCCGGTGCGCTGGCGAACCTGGGAAGCCGCCGGCACTGTGGAGGTGCCGGCGGTCGCTGCCCGCGACACTCTGGGTGCCGGGGATGTGTTGCACGGGGCAGTCGCCTTCGCCCGGGCCCGCGGGGTGGCCGATCCCCAGCGCAGTCTGAGCTTCGGCGTCGCGGTGGCCTCGCTGCGCGTGCAACACGTCGGTCCACGGATCTGGATGGACGATCAACGACTGGGCGCCTTGGTCGCACAACTGTGATAAACCCCTTAATCAGCTTCGCCAATATCTGCAATGGCACATTTTTGTGGCGTCGGGCCACTGTGATGCCGAGCTGGTGAGGTTGATCACGCGGACATTCGCCACCGACTGATCCAACCTAGCGACCAAAGATCGCTAGGTTGGATCAGTCAGTTGCCGCTGGGAGACGCTGGTGTAGACGGCGAGCGAGTGGCTCCCGTCCCGGCGGTTGCACCAGCTGATCGGTCGACGCCGTCGGCGGGATCGGCCGGATATCCAGCGAGCCCACCGTGAGCGTGATGGGCTGCCCGTGGTGCCTCAGCTCCAGCTCGACACCTTCCAGCAGCCGGTACTCCGCTTGCCCAGGGGTGATGTGCACCTGTAGCCGCCGCCCGCGCCAGCGCAACCGGAATGTGATCCTGTTCAGCGCCTCGGGCAACCGGGGAGCGAAAGACAGGCCGCCGTCCTCACGATGACGCAGCCCACCGAATCCGGCCACCACCGCCGACCAGGCACCGGCCAGCGCGGCGATGTGCAGACCGTGGTCGGTGTTGTCCGCCAGATCCGCCAGGTCCACCAGCGCGGTCTCGCAGAGGTAGTCATAAGCCAGGTCCAGGTGCCCGGTCTCGGCCGCCAACACCGCCTGGGTGGCCGCCGACAGCGACGAGTCGCGGACCGTGATCCGCTCGTAGTAGGCGAAGTTACGGGCCTTCTGCTCAGCGGTGAACGCTTGCGGGCACAGGTGCATGGCCAGCACCAGGTCGGCTTGTTTCACCACCTGCTTGCGATACAGGTCGAAGTAAGGGAAGTGCAACAGCAGCGGGTACTGGTCGGTTCTGGTGCCGGCGAAATCCCACACCGCATGCTCGGTGAAGCCCTCGGCTTGCGGATGCACCCCGAGCTTCTCGTCGTAGGGCACGACCATCCCGGCCGCCGCATCCCGCCAGGACGCGGCCTCCTCCGAATCGACGCCGAGCGCAGCTGCCATGTCCAGGTGCCGCCCCGCGGCCGCAGCCGCGGCACGCAGATTCCGCTGCGCCATGAGATTGGTGAAAATGTTATTGTCCGCCACCGCGCTGTATTCGTCCGGTCCGGTCACACCATCGATGCGGAAGCGGCCCTCCACGTCGTGGTGTCCAAGGGAGCGCCACAGCCGCGCCGTCTCCACCAGCAATTCCAGCGCAACGTCGCGCTCGAAATCAGCGTCACCGGTCGCGTTCACATGGCGAAATGCTGCATAGGCGATATCGGCGTTGACGTGGAAGGCCGCGGTACCCGCCGGCCAGTACCCCGAGCACTCCTGGCCCCGGATGGTGCGCCACGGAAACGCCGCACCGGCCAGGCCCAGCTGCCGAGCGCGTTCCACGGCCAGCGGGAGTGTCTGCTGCCGCCAGCGCAGTGCATCGGCGGCAGCACCTGGAACGGTATGGCTGAGCATCGGCAGCACAAAGGTTTCGGTGTCCCAGAAGGTGTGGCCGTCATAGCCCGGTCCGGTCAGGCCCTTGGCCGCGATCCCGCGCCCCTCGGCGCGCGCACCGGCTTGCAGGACGTGAAATGACGCGAATCGGACCGCCTGCTGCAGTTGCGGGTTGCCGTCGATCTCCACGTCGGCCGAGGCCCAAAAGTCGTCGAGGTAACGGCGCTGTTCGGCGGCCAGCCCGTCCCAGCCGGTGTAGCGGGCCGCCGCCAGTGCCGCCCGGACCTGATCGTTCAGCGCGGGAATCGACCGCCGCGATGACCATCCGTACGCCAGGTACTTCACGAGCTGCAGCCGCTCACCGGGTTGCAGCCGGCAGATCACGGTGGTCCGCGCCACGTCTTCGGTCGCCGACGACCGGATCTCGGTGTGCCCGGAACCGGTCACGTCGTGGTCCATCGCTGCGGCCATCCGCAGTTTGGAGTGCCGGGTGCTGTGCAGCAGGGTGGCAGCGGCGTCGCCGGCCCAGTGCAGCTCGGCGACCAGGGGTTCGGAGAGCACCGCGGCTACCCGCGGGTCGCCGGTGGTGGCGGGCAGCTGTTCGTTGGCGAACAGCTCGGACTGCAGGACCAACAGCACCGCCGAGTCGACCGACTCGACCTCGTAGTTGATCGCGGCCACGGCTCGTTGAGCCAGCGACACCAGCCGCTGTGAGTTCACCCGTACCGCCGTACCGGTGGGCGAGACCCACTCCATACGACGCGTCAGTGTGCCGGCCCGCAAGTCCAGCATCCGTTCGTGCGACCGCAGGTGGCCGTAGCGCACATCCAGCGGCTCGTCGTCGACCAGCAGCCGGATCAATTTTCCGTTGGTCACGTTGATGATCGTCTGGCCGGACTCGGGGTAGCCGTAACCACCCTCGGCGTAGGGCAGCGGCCGCAGCTCGTAGAAGGAGTTGAGGTAGGTGCCAGGCAGCGCGTGCGGATCGCCCTCGTCGAGGTTGCCTCGCAACCCGATGTGGCCGTTGGCCAGGGCAAAGACCGATTCCGTCTGGCCCATCGCGGGGAGGTGTAACCCGCATTCGCGCACTGCCCACGGTTCGACGGCAAACCGTTGCTGATCGATCACGGCCGGTCCAGTCGCTCGGCGAGATCGCTGACGACGACCTCGGCGCCGTGCGTACGTAACGCCGCAGCCTGACCGACTCGATCCACCCCGATGACGTAGACAGTGACCCGTTCAGCGCTGATGAGTTCCAACACCAGGGCATTCTTACGGTTGGATAGGCCATGCAGGGTCGGCGCCCCGGGCGGGTCATCGAGCGTTCCCGTGAGCAGCTGGATCCGCCGCTTGCCGTCGACATAGGTTTCGTACTCGGCGCCTGAGGCAAACGGCACGAACGTCTCGCCCGTGTCCTGCGCTCGCTGCGCCAGGAAGTCGTCGAACACCAGCTTCAAGGCCGCCGCATGTTGCTTCGCTGTTTGGGTAAGCACGCCGTCCACGTCGAACAGGAAGGCACGTGCGGTCTCGGGCACTCCCAGCGCACCGATGGGTGCGGGGGTCGGCGCAGCCGGGGTGGGGTTCACGTCGATGACGATAGCGCCTGGTGTGGTCTGGCCGGCGCGGGTGAACCTGGACGATCGAGGTTCGCGATGGTGTTGACTCAGGCGGGTTTGATGTTGGCGTTGAGATGGAAAATGTTGTCCGGGTCGTACCTGGCCTTGATCAGGGCCAACCGCTCGTACTTGGCCGGGCCGTAGGATGCGCGCACCCGGCTCTCGTCATCGTCGGTCATGGAGTTCACGTAACCCCCGGAGTGTTGGGCAAACGGCCGCAGCGCATTCCATACCGACCGAACCCATGCTCGGTCGGCGGTCAGCAGCTCGGGCGTCGGGCCGATTCCGGCGATGTTGACGACGTAGCGTGGTGCTCGCCCACCGCCGAAGGCGGTCTCGTCATCGCCGATCGCCGAATATGCTCCATCCAGCCGGTACAGCACGCACAAGCTCATCGGCGAGCTTTTGGCAGGCATCCGTTCCACGATCACCGCAATCGCGTCGTCGGTGAGCTCGTCGAGATAGATCACTTCTTGATAGCCGAGGAGTCCCCATGGAGCGGTCTCGTCGAGTGTCCGTTGCAAAGCTACGTACGGGATTGGAGTGACCAACTCGAACAGCGGCGGTAGTGCCTCCCGAATCAGCGCGGCAAGCTCGGCGTGTTCCTCCGCGGAGGAGAATCCCACCACGATCAGCAGGTAGCCCGGGACGAAGTGGTGCTGCTGGGGCACGAACGGTGCCGGGGGAGCGTTGAGTCCGATCGCGATCTGGGCGCCGGCGTTGTGAGGAAGGGCTGGGATGAGGTCGCGCGCAAGGCGCAGCACCTGCTCGCCGTCGTCCATTCCCCAGAAAAACAGGCCCAGATGCACTTCAGGTCCGACCGGCTGCAGCTGGAACTCGAAGGTCGTGACGACGCCGAAGTTGCCGCCCCCGCCGCGGACCGCCCAGAACAGGTCGGAGTGCTCATCGGCCGACGCATGCACGCATCTGCCGTCGGCGAGCACGACGTCGACCGATACCAGGTTGTCGATGCTCAAACCGGATTTGTGGGTCAACCATCCGATACCGCCACCAAGCGTCAGTCCTCCGATCCCGGTGTGGCTGATCACTCCGGCGGGCACCGCCAGGCCATGCGTCTGGGTTGCCGCATCCAGCTCCGCCACGGTGGCGCCGCCTCCCACCCTGGCCACACCAGTGGCGGCACAGACCGAGACGTGGCGCATCGCGCTGAGATCGATCATCAATCCGCCGTCACAGACGCCGGCCCCGGAGAACGCATGGCCACCGCCGCGCACCGAGATCTCCAATGATTGCTCTCGGCCGAAGGCGAGCGCTGCCGCGATGTCGGCTGGGGATACACAGCGGGCGATCGCCACCGGACGACGATCGATGTTGTTGTTCCATTGTATGCGTGCGGTGTCGTAGTCAGCGTCGTCCGGCGTGATCACCTTGCCGGCCAGCACGGTGCGGAGCGCCTCCAGGTGGCGAGTAGAGATTTGAATCATGGAACCGCTCCCAGGCCTCGGGCGAGCACCCGGCGTGCGCCTGGTGCGACTTTAGTACAGCGTTAATGCTGCGGGATCCTCAACAATCGCACATTGACGATCACGTAATGCTGTTACTGCATGAAACCAAAGATGAGGGGAGGGGCAGCCGCACTGTGACCACCCCTCCCTCGCCAGCGGCACCGCACGCGAGGACCAGCGGCACCGCCGCGACCTGTCAGCTGTAGCAGGCGCCGCCAGCACCGCCATCGGCACTGCCGCCGTCGCCACCGAAGCCGCCGATGGCGAACAGGGACAGGACCGTAGCCGGCAACAGCTCGACGTGCTGTCCATCGATCTCGGTAAAGCTCAGTGCGTCAGACATCGAATCCTCCTAGGGAATGTAACCCTGGCGGTACCGGCGGAAAAGCGCTTCATCGGTAGCATGCCGATTCGGCAATGCATACATTGCCGAGTGGGGCCGTGGCGGGCAATCAGTAGTTGCACGTAAATCTGCAGGTAGACTACGTAGCCATGGAGTTGCTTTTCGAATACGTAGTCCGCGGTGACATGGACGTAGGTGTCCGACGCCCGGTACCTAGTTACGGTGTACGTCCGACTGGGTGTGCCGGCGTACTTTATTCTTTTGACATACAGTGTCCATGCGGTTGCTCGGCGAGTAATCAGTCGCTAGCCATCTCGCGCCTTTTGCACGGCAGCGCCCTGGTTGTCAATGACCCTGTGTAGCGGTCGAAATCGTCGTTGTTCGCCCAATAGGGCGTCGGGCTGCTCCAGCAGACCGGCGACGCGCCATGAATTTGGTGGTTGCGGTAATCGCTGTCATCACCGCTGGTGATGCCTTACCAAAGGTGGCCAGCGACTCGTTGAGTCAAGGGTTCTCGGACCAAAGCCCGCAGCTGGCTGCGCCTGACGTCGCTGAACTGCAGCGCCGTGGGAACTCGGTGCCATCGGCCGACTGCGACGCAGACGTCTCGGACTGCCGCAGCAGTGAACCGATGAGTAGTCGTGCTGTCGCGAGTTCGACGGCGCAATTCAGGGCGCCATGAAGGTGTCGATGAGGTCGTCACCGAGGTCTGGATGCGGACCGCACAGGCCCACCTTGCCACGGCCGTAAGGAGCGACCAGCCGCCGTCCTGGAAGTACATCGGGCGCCTTGCGCCGCGCCAGATCACCGGGATGACGGCAGGGTCGGCGGTGATTACCGATACCCCTGCCGACGAGTAGTACTCATCGACCCTGCCCCGGAACTGGCCCGGTTGCGCCAAGAAGCCACCCATGCAGATCCCCAGGTAACGCGCGCCTTCGTGAACGAAATGCTTGATCGCGAGCTTGTCGCCTCGCCTCAAGTACCCGCTGAGGCTACTTCTGCCAGCCGATGGTTTCCGGCGTGGCATCGAAGAAGCGTCCAGCGCCGTAGTTGGCCAGGCCCTGCTTGACGGCGACGATGGCCGGCCGGTTGATCGTCGGCATGACCCCGTAGGTCTTGAACGCCTCGGTCTCCACCTCGTTGGCCTTCGTGTACTGCTCCTGAGGTGTGGGCAGCTGGTTGATCGCCCGCAGCTGGGCGTCCAGCGCCGGGCTGTTCACCCCGGACTTGATGAGCGTGCTGTCCGAGCAGTAGAGCTGGCAGATGTAGGCGATGCCGTACGGGTCGGACTGGGAGACCCCGGAGTAGAACATGTCGAACCGCTTTCCGGTGACGATAGTGGAGAACTCGCTGGCCGGGACCTGCCGGATATTCAGCCGCACCCCGATGTTCTTGAGCATGGCGGCGGTGGCACCGGCGATGGCCTTGCCGGTCGGATCGTCGCCGGTGTTGACGTAGGTGAACTCCAGCGGCTTGCCGTCCTTAGCCCGGACGCCGTCCGGGCCAGGCACCCAGCCCGCCGCCTCAAGGCCTTGTTTGGCCTGCTCGGGGTTGAAGGTGATCACTTTGGTGAAGTTGTCCTGGTAGCCGTCCTGGAAGGGCAGCAAGACCATCGAGCCGGGCAGCTGCGCGGTCAGGTTCAGGCCCTGGAAGTGAATCTCCTGCAACTGCTGGCGATCGATCCCCTCGAACACCGCCTTGCGCACCGCCGGGTCGGCGAGGATCGGGCTCTCGCCGTTGAGGGTGAAGTAGTTCAGCGCCGGCTCGATGCTCTTGCGGATGTCGATCCCGCTCATGCCCTGCACCTGGGCCAACCGGTCCTTGGTGGCCACTCCTGTCGCATCGAGCTGGCCGTTCTTGAACGCGTTGATGGAGGCGGCGGACTCCATGGTCAGGAACGTCCGTGAGTCCAATTTGCCCGTCTTGCCCCACCACTTCGGGTTGCGGACGAAGGTGATGGTGCCGTTGCGCTTGTCGAAGTTCTGGATCTGGTACGGGCCGGCCCCCCACTCCGGGTGCGGGTTGTCGATGTAACCCTGGTTGAACGCCTGCGGATCCACCGCGTTGGGGTGGATCAGGTTGTTGAACAGGCTCTGCCACCACAGGTTCACGCCGCGGAAGGTGACCACTGCCTGGCGGTCGTCCACACCTCGGCTCACCGAGGCGATCCGGTCGTAGCCGTCGGTGGAGTTGACAATGTACGCCGGGTTGGTGGCGCTGTTGGTCTTGTAGACGGCCTCGAACGAGCGCCAGTCGATCGGCGTGCCGTCGTTGTAGGTGGCTTTCGGGTTGATCGTGTAGGTGACGCGGGTGTTGCCGTCGACCGCGTCCTGCTTGACGTCGGTCAGGTAGTCGGGGTTGAAGACGGCGTCTCCGTCGGCGGTGAAGGTGATCAGCAGCGGGTTGTGCCAGTTCCACACGGTGCGGGTATAGAGCGTCATGTCCCCCTGCCAGATGTTGAACTGCGGGGTGATCTCCGGCAAGGAGGTGGTGAGCGTGCCGCCGTCCCTGATGTTCTCGTACGGCTGGGGGTTGAACTGGGCCTGCTGGGACAGCGACTGCGTGGTGTCACCGCTGCCGCTGCGGTTTTCCGAGCCGCCGCAGGCGATCAGCGCCAGCGACAGCACAGCGGTCACCGCGAGGGCGAGGGTCCTCTTCACGACGTGCATCCTCTTTCTCTCTTTCCGGGCCAGTGCATCATGCTGCACGGCGGGCGCCCGGCCGGTAGGCGAGCGTCAGCGGAAGTGGCAGGCGTTTCGCTGATCGGAGACTCCCCCTCCGGCCAGCCTGGGTATCTCGTCCGTGCAGCGCGCGCGCTGGACGTCGTTCAGGGTCAGGTGCAGGGGGCAACGGCTGACGAACCGGCAACCGGGGGTGGAATCGGTGGGGCTGGGCAGGTCGCCACGCAGGATCACCCGTTTCCGCGCGCGCTCGACCCGCGGGTCGGGCACCGGGATCGCCGAGAGCAGGGCCTCGGTGTACGGGTGCTGGGGGTGGCCGAACACCTGGTCCACCGCCCCGATCTCGACGATCCGCCCCAGGTACATCACCGCCACCCGGTCGGAAATGTGCCGTACCACTGATAGATCGTGAGACACGAACAGGTAGGACAGCCCGAGCTTGGCCTTCAGCTCGTTCAGCAGGTTGATCACGCCGGCCTGGATCGAGACGTCCAGCGCGGAGACCGGCTCGTCCAGCACGACCAGCGACGGGTTGGTGGCTAGGGCGCGGGCGATCCCGATGCGCTGACGTTGCCCGCCGGAGAACGCGGTAGGGAAGCGGTCGCTGTGCTCGGGGTCCAGCCCCACCAGCTCCATGAGCTCGTCGACCCGGTTGCTGATCACTGAACGGTCCTTCTCGCCGACTGCCCGCAGCGGCTCGGCCAGGATGTCGAAGACTGTAAGCCGCGGGTCCAGCGCGCCCATTGGGTCCTGGAACACCATCTGCAGCCGCCGGCGCAGCTCGCGTTCCGCCTTCCGGCCGCGCAGGCTCTCGACGTCGATACCGCCGACCCGGATGCCGCCGTGCTGCGGCGGGCGCAGGTTCATGATCTCGATCAGGGTCGTTGTCTTGCCGCACCCCGACTCGCCGACCAGCCCGAGTGTCTCGCTCTCGCGTATGTCCAGGTCGACGTCGGACACCGCGTACACCCAACCCACCCGGCGTTTCAGCAAGGCACCTTTGAGCAGCGGGAAGGTCTTGCTCAGCCCATCCAATTCGAGCACGGGCGGGCGCTGGTCGCGAGGCAGCGCGCCCACCGTCGCGTCGGGTGCCGTGGGCAGCGGATACACGGGTGCGCCCTCGATCCGACCGTCGGAGATCTCGTCGGCGCGGATGCACGCCGCGCGGTGGTCGGCATGCGCCGGCACCGGGGCCAGCGCGGGCTCCCGGTCGGTGCACTCAGGGATGGAGATCGGGCAGCGTGGGACGAACGGGCAGCCGGGCGGTTGGTCGACCAGCAGCGGCGGGTTGCCCTGGATCGGCACCAGCGGCGCCCGCTCGGTAGTGTCCACCCGAGGCACCGCGCCGAGCAGGCCGATCGTGTAGGGCATCCGGGGGCGGCCGAACAGCTCGTCAACCGGCGCCGTCTCCACCGGCCGTCCGGCGTACATCACCATCACGTCGTCGGCGACGCCGGCCACCACGCCGAGGTCGTGCGTGATCATGATCAGCGCCGCCCCGGTCTCGGCCTGGGCGAGCTTGAGGACCTCCAGGACCTGCGCCTGAACTGTGACGTCCAGGGCGGTCGTCGGCTCGTCGGCGATGATGACCCGCGGGTCGTTGGCGATTGCCATCGCGATCACCACCCGCTGGCGCATGCCACCGGAGAACTCGTGCGGGAACGACCGCGCCCGCGCTGAGGCGTTCGGGATACCGACCAGGTCGAGCAGCTCCACCGCCCGCTTCCAGGCCACGTCACGGTCCAGGTCCTGATGCACCTGCAGCGCCTCGACGATCTGGCGGCCCACCGTGAAGATTGGAGTCAACGACGACAGCGGGTCCTGGAAGATCATGCCGAGCTCCCGGCCGCGGATGTCCGACATCGTCCGGTCGTCGAGCTCCAGTAGCTCGCGGCCGCCCAGGCTCACCGATCCGGACACCGCCGCGTAGTCCGGCAGCAGCCCCATCACCGCCATCGAGGTGACCGACTTGCCCGAACCCGACTCGCCGACGATCCCGAGCGTCCGGCCGGGGTAGAGGTCGAAGCCGACGCCGCGCACCGCGTCCACCCGACCGGCCTCGGAGGGAAAGGACACCCGCAGGTCGCGGACGGCGAGCATCGGTTCGGTCACGCTCGCCCCCCGGACTGGGACGTCGGGTCGAGCGCGTCACGCAGTCCGTCACCGATCAGCGCCATCGAGACAGTCAGTAGCGTGACCAGGCCAGCCGGGAAGTAAAACAACCACGGGGCGCTCGTGATCGTGTTGGCCCCGTCGCTGAGCATCGTGCCCAGCGAGACGTCGGGCAGCTGGACTCCGAAGCCGATGAACGACAGCGCGGTCTCGGCCTGCACGGTGGCGACCACCCCAAGGGTGAACGACACGATCAACAGCGAGCCGATGTTGGGGACCAGGTGACGCAGCACCACGCGCACTGAGCCGACGCCCATGAATCGGGCGGCCTGGACATACTCCCGCTCGCGCAGAGACGCGGCCAACGACCACACCACGCGTGCGCCGAGCATCCAGCCGAAGACAGTCAGTGCGAGGATGAGCACCTTCCAGTCGCCGCCGGCCTTCTGCGAGACCAGCGCCAGGATCAGAAACGACGGCACCACCAGCAGGAAATGCACGATCCCGAGAATCAACTTTTCCGCCGTACCGCTGAAGTAGGCTGCGGCCGCACCCGCGAACGCCGAGATGACCGTGGTGAGCAGCGACACCGTCACCGCGATCACCAACGACCGCTGCAGGCCGTGCACGGCCTGGGCGAAGGTGTCGTTGCCGGCGCCATTGGTACCGAACCAGTGCTCGCCAGATGGTGGCGCGGTGAGGTTGGTGAAGTCGACGTCGGTGTGTGTGTAGGGGGTGAACAGCCCACCGAACAGGCCGAACAGCACCAGCAGGACCAGAATGACCAGCCCGGCCACCGCACCTCGGTTGCGCAGGAAACGGCGCAGGTACAGCCGCCGCCGGGACAGGCGGTCGCGACGCCCGGCCCGCTGCTCGCCGGGCAGTGGCCTCGCCGGGGTCTCGATGAGCGGGGGATGCATCCCGGGCACGTTGGTGACCATCAGCTGCTCACCCGCACTCTCGGATCGAGCGCCACCACGGCGATGTCGGCCAGGATCGCGCCGATCGCGGTCATCAGCGCGCCGAAGGCGGCGACGGCGACCGCGCCGTGGACGTCGTTCTTGCTGATTGTGGTGACGAAGTACCGTCCCATGCCCTCCCACGCGAAGATGGTCTCGGTGATCACGGCCCCGGTAAACAGCGCCGGGATCGCGAACGCGATGTAGGTGGTGACCGGGATCAGCGACGTGCGCAAGCCGTGCCGCCGGATGGCTTGCTGCCGGGTCAGACCCTTGGCCCTGGCCATCCGCACATAGTCGGAGTTGATGTTGTCCAGTAGTAGCGACCGTTGCAGCATGTGATAACCAGCGTAGCTGGTCACGACCAGCGCCACCGTCGGCAGCACCAGGTGCTGGAGCCGATCCACCAGCAGCGGCCAGAACCCGCTCACCCCGGGAGACTGGGCGCCGGCGACGAACAGCAGGGTGGTGCCCAGCGACTGGTTGAGCGCGATCCCCAGCAGCACGACCGCCAGGCCGGCGACCACCATCGGGATGTTCAAGGTGATGGTCGACAGGCCCTGGTGGAACCGGTCGACGAAGCGGTACTGGCGGGAGGCGGTGTACACCGCGAGTGCGATACCGATCGTCGTGGACAGGATCAGCGCGAACAGCACGAGCTGCGCGCTGACCCCGATCCGGAAGCCGATCTGGCCGTTGACGCTCTCCCCGATCGGTGACGAACCCCAGTCCCAGCGCAGCACGATGCCGCTGATCCAGTGCCACCAGCGTTCCAGCAGAGGCGTCTCGGGGCTGAGGTTGTACTGGTCCAGCGACCGGTTGATCTGTTCGGGCGTGCGCGGGGGCCGCAGCTGCAGATAGTTGGCCCGGGGGTCCAGGAAGAAGTTGGCCAGAAAGTAGGTCAGGTTGGTGGCCACCACGATCATGAGCAGCCAGCCAAGAGACTTCCTGACGAGATACCTCAGCACGACCGTACCGCTCCGGCCATGGGCGCCCCGATCTGCTCGTTTCACACCGACGTGTCCGCCGCGCCCCCTCGCAGACCCGCGGAAGTATAAGGCGGGCATCGAATAGGCAGACCGGCTGGTGGCCGGCGCGGAGGCGACGAGCCCGCGTCCGCCGGCTGCTCACCGACCGCTGCCATGGTGTGGCCGCCGTGGTGCCGTTGACGACGCTGGGCTGGCTACACCAGCGTCTGCCATGTCAGCACGTCGTTGAGCACCTTGAGCGCACTGCCATCCGACCGGCCCTCGACCAGTCCGTTTCCTGGAACGATCAACGACGACGCCCGCTTCGCCAAGCGAAGCAATCACGACTGAATCCTTCGATATGGACGAGATCCAGGTAGTCATCGCTGATTCGGTACCCCACCAGCGGGCCATCCTCGCCGAGAGCGGCGCGCTGGAACTGGAATCCAAGCGCTTCAGGTGATCGAGTAGTCGCTTGGCAATCACCAGATCCGGGGTCGGTTGTTCGCATCCGCGGACGAACGTGGAACGCAGAAACGCTGGGGGCTGCTGCAGCCAGGACTGCGCGCCTGGATATCGGGACTTCAGGCGCTGATCTGCTACTGGGCGCGCCGACCTTATGACAGCATCCGTTACGCCCAGCGCGGCACCGCCTACGCCCAACGTGCGGGCAACACCGCAATGGTGTGGTTGGCCGCAAGCGAGGCGCGCGCGTGGGCCGTTCTTGGCAACGGCGAGCGGGCTTGGGATGCGATCAACGTGCAGTAAGCACTCTGGATAATTTGCTTAGTGGGTTTCGCGCGCCTCGGGTCGAATGGGGTTCAAGCCGCCAAGCTGGGTTATGCTATCGCCGCTGATCCTGGGTCGCGGATATGCTGCGGACGCTGTTATAACCCTGGTGGACTTTGGTTTTCGAGAGCTCAAGCTTCATCGAATATCAGCTGCGATGGGACCGGACAGCACCGCCTCGATCGCGATCGTGCGCCGGCTCGGCACGACCTGTGAAGGTCGCATCCGAGATCACGTCTATACTAATGGTCAGTGGCGTGACAGCCTGCTGTATTCGGTACTGGCCGATGAGTGGTTAGCAGCCAAACCAGGATGTGGCGTTTAGGCCCCACCGTCCTCGCTTCCGGCCGTGCGTTGCAGTGTCTGTTGGCCGGGTGCCGCACAAAGAGGGGTTTTCCAGGATTTAAAGGGGCTCCATGGTGTCTGCCTCAGCGTCGTCGGCAGCACGACTCGCCGTGAGTCGGTCGCGGGAAGTTGGTGGAGATGACGTCGAGCCGGCCCTATCTAAAGAGGCTTTGCCTCGGACTGCCGAGGTGGTGGCTGGATTAGTGGATGACGCTGCGGTGAGGTGAGGCCAGGCTGGCGGAGTTGAGTTGGCTGCTGCCTGGGGATGGGCCATGGCGACCCGTGCGCATCCGCATCGAGCCGTACCTACCGCACGCCAGGGGCAGCCTCGAGTCTCTGGTCAGCACCTACCTCCCGCGGGGAAGTGAGCTCTCGCAGTGGACGCAACTCGTTCCGAGTACCTGAAACCCTGCGTATCAAGATCGGGCCTATCCACCCGCGATCAAGGCCCCCCGATGCGACGTCTGGCGGCGTCCGTCAACGTGCGGTGATCGATCCGCGCCGGACCGCGCACGACCATGCAGGGCGTGTTCTCCGACCTCCTGTCACGCAAGCTGCCCAATGGCTGGTCGTTCAACCTCGGCAACGAGAGATTCGTGGCCGCCGACCAACAGGACTACGAGGGTCATCGGTAGACAGCTCCGGCCCCGAGATAGCCCTGTGAGCGACCATGGGACCGTGGATGACATCCCAGGAGCCCGGCCGACCCGTCGATCCGTGCTGTCCTCGCACGTGGTCGGACGGGACGGCGAGCTGGCCGCGCTCGACGAAGCACTCGCGACGGCTGCCAACGGTCGCGGCGGTGTGGTTTTTCTCCTGGGTGAGGCCGGGATCGGCAAGTCGCGCCTCGCTCAGGTCATGGCATCGGATGCCGAGCGCCGTGGGTTGGCGCTCCTGCGGGGGCGGGCGGTACGCACCATCACCCCTGTCCCGTATCGGCCTCTCGCGGAGGCGCTCTGCGCGGCGGTGCGTGTCGGCGGTGGGCTTACGTCGGAGCTGTCACCGTTCCGAGCCATCCTCGGGCGTTTGGTGCCGGAGTGGCGCGTCGAGGGTCGCGGCGGCCTGGACGACTCGGTCGTGGCGCTGGCTGAGGCGGTCCTGCGCTTCCTCCGGGTCATGGCCGGTGACCGGGGCTGTCTGCTCGTCTTGGAGGATCTCCACTGGGCTGATCCGGAGACGCTGGCGATTGTCGAATACCTCGCCGACAACCTGACCTCGGAGCGGGTGCTGTGTCTGGGCACGCTGCGCACCGAGGAGCGAACCCCGGGACGGGACCTGGCTGGAGCCCTAGGGGCGAGACGCGTGTCCACGATCCTCGAGCTGTCCCGACTCGATGAGCGTGAAGTCGCTGACATGGTCCGCTCGTGTCTGAACACCGCCGCCGTGCCCGACGAGGTGCTGGGTCTCACGGCGCGAGCTGACGGGGTGCCCTTTCTGGTCGAAGAACTGCTGGCGGTTGCAGTGGCGTCGGGCGCCCTTGTCCACGATGGTGGGTCCTGGGCCATGTCGGCTGTGGTTGAACCCGTTGTGCCGCTTACGTTCGCCGACAGCATGCGGCGACGCCTGGAAGGCCTCGGTGCAGAGCCGCGAAACGTACTGCTCGCCGCCGCGGTTCTGGGCCGGCGTTTCGACTGGGTGCTCCTTCCGGCGCTCACGGCGCTCGCGGAGAACGTCGTCCTTGCCGGTTTGCACGCCGCGGTTGATGCCCAGATCGTTGCCGTCGACGTTGATGGGCCCGCGTTCCGGTTCCGGCACGCCCTCTCGCGTGACGCGGTACTGGGCGAACTCCTTCCACCCGAGCGATCGGCGTTGTCGCGCCGTGCGCTCGAGGCGATCGAGGCCGCGCGCCCCGGTCTCCCCGGAGGCTGGTGCGAGCTGGCTGCGGAGCTGGCCGAGGGCGCCGGGGATCGCCTGCGAGCTGCGACGCTCCTCGCCGAGGCAGGTCGACGTGCGCTCCGCCGAGGCGCGCTCACCAGCGCCGAGGTGACCCTCGAGCGGGCCTGTGCCCTGGTCCCTGGCGAAGACCCGATCGTCGCCGACGTCGAAGGCTGCCTCGTCGAAGTGCTTTCCCTGGCAGGCAAACACGACCGAGCCGTCGAGGTGGGTGAGTCCCTGCTCCGCCGGCTCGGCAACGATCCCGGCGCCGCCCGCAAGCGGGCCGAGGCGCACCTCCAGCTGGCCCGGGCCGCGGTGGCAGCGACCCACTGGGACGAGGCGCGCTACCGTCTGGAGCAGGCGCGAGTCGACGCGGCGGAGGGCGCCGACGAACGCCTCGCGGCGCGGGTGAATGCGTTGGGGGCACAGATCGCGATCCTGCGACATCCGGAGGAGGCCGCCTCGCTCGCTCGCACTGCGCTGGAGACCTCCGAGCGCCTCGATCTGCCCGAGGTCGCCTGTGAGGCGCTCGAGGTCCTCGGACGGTTCGAGCGACCACATGACCTGAAGGCAGCGGAGGTCGCCTTCGCGCGGGCCTACGCCATTGCCAACGACCACGACCTGACGGTCTGGCGGTCGCGGGCCCTCCACGAGCTGGGCACCATCGACCTCGTTAGCGGCCGGGCCTTGACCCGCCTCGAGGAGGCCCGGCAACTCGCACTGAGCCAGGGGGCGCTGGCAACCGTCGCCGTTCTGGAGGTGCAACTCGCTGCCGGCTTGGCCATGCGGGAGAACCCTGATGCCGCGATGGTCGCCGCCCGTCGAGGCGCCGAGTTGGCGAGAAGGCACCGTCTCGACCAGACGCTCGCCGCCGCGCTCGCCTTCGAAGCGCTCGCCCACGCCCGCGCCGGGCGTCGGGACGAAGTGGAACGCTGCGCCCAGGAGGCGATGGCCCACGGCGGCGACGCCCCCGACATCGCTGTCATCACCGCCTTCGGGCGAGGCGTCCTCGCCTTCGTGGAAGAGGATCGACCCGAGTCGATCAGCCAGCTCGACCGGGCCATGGCATCGGCATCGGCGTCGTCGGGTGACCAGTCCTCGGGCCCGGTCGCTGGGGTGTGGGTACTAGTGCGTGAGGTCGACGCCGGGGGTGGCGAGGCCCCCGCCCGGGTCACCACGGCCGAACCGGTGCACTTCCTGGCACGCGCCTACATCCGGTACGCCGAGGCGGTGGCGTCGGGCCGGGCGGGATCATCCGAGCAGGCCCTCGCATTCGTGGCGGAGGCCGATGGGTTGCTGGAGGGGTTCGAGTGGTTCCGGCAGTACGGGCGGCGGCTGGTCGCCGAAGCCGCCGTTGCCGATAACTGGGGCCACCCGGTGGCCTGGCTCGGCGAGGCCCAGGCGTTCTTCGAGCAGCTGGGACAGGAGCGGATCGCGTCGGCGTGCCGGTCCCTGCTGCGCCGGGCAGGGGCGCCGGTCAGGCGGCGACGTGGCGTCCAGGACGTCCCACCGGCCCTGCGCGCGCTGGGGGTCACGGCCCGGGAACTGGAGGTGCTGCGCCTCCTCGCCACGGGCATGTCGAACAAGGAGGTCGGGAGCCGGCTCTATCTGTCGCCCCGAACGGTGGAACGCCACATCGCCAACCTGGTTGCCAAGACCGGTGTGGAACGGCGGACCCAGCTCGTGGCGCTCGCTGCTCGCACCGTCGGGACCGGAGTCCCACCGGCCTGAGGACGTGCAGCACGCTTATTTGGGGGCATGCCTCGCGCGACATGGCGGCTCTGCCTCATCTGTGCTCCCGTCGCTTCCCGCAGGATCGTCGTGCGACGCGACGGTCGCGGCGCATGGCGCAAGGAGGCGGCCATGGAAGAGAACAACTCGCCCCGTGGACAGTTCTTCGTCGCACCGCCGATGGCGGCGCCCGTGCTGCCGTGGCGTCCGGAGTACGGCGGCATCGAGGACTCGGGGGAGACGGTCGATGTCGGCGGAGGAGTCCACGTCTACTCCTCGCCCGACTACGCGCTCGATGTGAACTCCGTGTTCGTCCTCACGTCCGACGGCGTCGTGGTCCTCGACAGCCAACTGCTCCCGCGCCATGCAGAGACGGTGATCCGTGAGATCCGGGCGCGGACCGACCAGCCGATTCGATACGTCTCCAACAGTCACCATCATCCCGACCACACCTTCGGGAATCCCGTGTTCCTCGAACAGGGTGCTGAGCTGGTATCGAGCTACTTCACGGCCAGGATGATCGACGGCAGCGCTTTCTGGTACCTGATGTTCCTCTCCGGTATGTGGGGGGAGCACCTCCCGCCCGCCTACGCCGTGCCGCGGCAGACATTCGTCCGTTCTCGCGAACTGTGGGTGGGCAGGACCGCCGTCCAGCTCTTCGAGTTCACCGACAGCACGACCGTGGCCGGGGAGTCGATCGACGTGACCATGGCCTGGCTCCCGCAGGCGAGAGTGCTCCACGTAGCCGACGTGGTCTGGCCCGGAGCCCACACCTTTTTCGCCGACGGCACGAGCGTGCCCGACTGGTTCATCCAGCTCGGGCACCTTCGGGAGCTGATCAAAGATCTGAGACCGCGGGTGATCGTGCCCGGTCATGGAGCGCCCGGAGACGTCGGCATGATCGATGCGCAGGAGCGGTACCTACTCGCCGTGGCCCGGATGGTCGAGGACTACTGCCGCGGCGGAGAGGCACCTCTCACCGACGAGGACAAGGTGAAACTGCGCCAAGACATCATCAATGAGTTCCCTCAGCACCGCAATCACATACCCCTGGATATCAGCCTGCAATTACTGCAAATCCTCGGGCCAGTGGCTTTTCTCGTCGGTCGCCCCGATGGTACGACCGCTGCCCGCTTGCCGACGTTCCTATAAGTGCTCGTACACTTTCGAGACGGCAACTATTCGAGAGGAGACCGACATGTACCTGTTGCGTGAGATCTACCAGGCGGAACGGGGGAAGGCGCCGGAGATCGTGGCGGCCTTCAAGGTTCTGGATCAGGTCTTTGAAAAGGCTGGGTATACAAACCGGCGGATCTACGTGGACTACGCCGGGCCCATGGATACGGTCATCTACCAATGGGAATTGGATAGCCTCGATCAGTATTTCAGCATGGAACGCGGGTTCTTCATCGATCCAGACGCCGATGCAAAGGCGCTTATCGACTCCATGAACGACAATGCACGATCAGGCTCCAAGGAGATCTACGAAGTCATCCAGTAGCAACTCCGCAGCGGGCGGCGAGGTCCGCGATCGGCCCGCCGGGCGGCCCGTCGACATCGACGGGCCAACGGTTCGCCGCGCGGGAGACCGGGACCGGCTCGATCTTGAGGCGACCATCGACACCACGCCCGTCCAAGCCACCCGAGCTGCAGCGTCAGTGCGTCGATCGGCATCCTATCGACCTGCGATGCGACGTCCGGCGTAGCGTGCCCAGGGCTCGGCGGCTTTGTCTGCGTGGAGGAACGCGACCTGCGGGCTGTAGCCGAGTGCTTCGGCGACCACAGAAGGTGGCACCTCGAGCACGAGCTCGCCGATCGCTCGGTTGCGGGCGCCGAGTAGGTTGACGCCGAGGTCGCGTAGCCGGTGCATGACGGTGTTGGGGTGTAGATGCCGCCCGGCGAGGGTGCTGGGGAACAGCCATGGACTGTCGGACCCGGCGCCAGTTCGCAAGTGGGGACGCTGCGCGATGTGGTCGCGCAGCAGCTGGGCGAACGGCTCTGGGACGTCGGCGGGTCGCTGGCCGAGCAGGATGCTCATGCCGTCGGGCTTTTCGTCGATGATGTTCAGCTTGAGCGTCGCGACCTTGACCAGTGGCTGGGCGTAGAGCAGGAGCAGCATGCCGGCGACGCGGTAGGGGAGGGACTCGCTGGTCCCGATGAGCAGCTCATTGATCCATGCCAGTCGCTGGTCCTGGGTGAGCGACGGGCTGGTGCGCGCGGCGCGGTGTTGCACAGCGACTTTCGTGTTGAGGCGGGTCTTCTTGGCGACGATGAAGAAGGTGCGGATCGCGGTTCTGGTGGTTGGGCCGGTGGCGAGCCACTCGTCGACGTCGGCTTGGGTGCAGGTCGACGCTCTCCGCTGGTAGGTGTTGTGGAGCCAGACGAAGAACTTGATCGTCTCGGTGATCTCCTGCTTGGCCGAGTGCACCGGCCCGCGGGTAGGTGCACCGGCGGCGGCTTTGGCGCGGATGCGGCGCAGGTGGTGCCAGGTGGCGAAGTGCTGGATGGGTTGGCGTACCTGGTCGGGCACCCGGTCAACTTGGTGACGATCCACTGCTCGAAGCGGGCGAGATAGGGGTCACGCGGCGGGAGGTGGCCGTGGTGTTGAAGCAGCGCACGGAGGTGCTCAGCAGGCTTGCCTGGCACGCCATCGAGCCCCTCGTGGGTCATCGGGATCGCCCCGTCGTAGGTCGGCGGAGAACTCCTCCACCATCGCGGGCGTCCAGTTCCACGGGTCTTCGTTGACGTGGTCGATGAAGCGCTGCACATGACGCAGGCGCTGCTCGATGGTGGCGAACTGCAGGTTGCGTGACAGTTGCTGGTTTCGCCAGCCGTCGAGCATCATCCGCAGCACCTGCTCATCGGGCCGCAGGACCGGCAACGCCTGGACGAGGTGGACCCGACCGGGGTATTTGTCATAATGTCAGTTATCGGATCGGCGTCAGGTCGGGGGAGGGTACTGCGGAGGGCGTCAACGTTCCGTCGCTGGCGCGCTTGAAGCCCAGTAGCCGGTTGCGCTCAGGCTCATTGGTCTGCATGTAGACAATCCCGAGTTGGGGTCGACGCATCTCGTTCCTCCAACAGATCACCGTTGTCGCTGTTCTGTCCGCCCACGACGAATCTGTTACAGCGCCGGCCGCACCTGTGAGTACCAGCCTCGGCAAGGTCGACTCACGGACTTCGTGGACGGCCTGCAGGTAACGCGGCCTCATCGCTGGGGACATGCCTGCCCGGCATCTTTGTCGATCGCGAAGTCCGCCGAGGCGCCGGCGCGGTCGCGCTCGGCCTGCTCTGAGGCGTTGAGCATGAGCCGCAGCGCAGCGGCCAGCCGGACCGCCGCTCGGTTCAGCCGGGTGATGGCTGCGTCCGGCGACGGGCGGGAAGAGTGGGTGGTGGTTCCCTGGGCGACGAGCTCAAGCGCGGCAGACGTCTTGTCCTGCCGGGTCACCGTGACTACCACCGGCTCCACCGAGCCGGGCGGGGCCAGCGCCCATCCCCCCTCGGTGATCACCGCCCCGGCGTCGATCTTGTCGTAATGCCGATCGGCGAGCCACCGGGTGCCATTCGGGCCGGCTTCCTCGTCGCAGTCGGAGAGGAAGATGACGTCCCGGTCGAACCGGGCCCCCTCAACGAGGTGTCGCAGCAGGGCGGCCATGAACGCGGCGTTGGTGCCCTTCATGTCCAGTGCACCGCGGCCGTAGAT
>JALZDU010000188.1 GCA_030862405.1 Actinomycetota bacterium
GACGATGCCGTTGCGCGGCAGCGTGAAGGACAGGTCGTCGATCAGCACGCGGTCGCCGAAGCCCTTGGTCAGGCCCTTGGCCTCGACGACGACGCTGCCCAGCCGGGGGCCCGGCGGGATCTGGATCTCCTCGAAGTCGAGCTTGCGGAACTTGTCGGCCTCCGCGGCCATCTCCTCGTACCGGGCCAGACGAGCCTTGCTCTTGGCCTGACGGGCCTTCGCGCCGGAGCGCACCCACTCCAGCTCGTCCTTGAGCCGCTTGGCGCGCTTGGCGTCCTTGGCGCCCTCCACCTTGAGCCGGGCGGCCTTGGTCTCCAGGTAGGTGGAGTAGTTGCCCTCGTAGGGGTAGGCGCGGCCCCGGTCGAGCTCGAGGATCCATTGGGCCACGTTGTCGAGGAAGTACCGGTCGTGGGTCACGGCAACCACCGTGCCCTCGTACTTCTCCAGGTGCTGCTCGAGCCATTGAACGCTCTCGGCGTCGAGGTGGTTGGTCGGCTCGTCGAGCAGCAACAGGTCCGGCTTCTGCAACAGCAGCTTGCACAGCGCCACTCGGCGGCGTTCTCCTCCGGACAGCACGCGGACATCGGCGTCACCTGGCGGACAGCGGAGGGCATCCATGGCCATCTCGATCTGGTTGTCGAGCTCCCAGCCGTCAGAGTGCTCGATCTTGTCCATCAACTCGCCCTGTTCGGGCAGCAGGACGTCGAAGTCGGCGTCCGGCTCGGCCATCGCCTCGCTGATCTCCTCGAAGCGGGCCAAGGTCTGCCGCAGCTCGGCGACGGCCTCCTCGACATTGCCCCGTACGTCGAGGTCCTCGTTCAGTGGAGGCTCCTGCAGCAGGATGCCGACCGAGTAGCCGGGGGTGAGTCGTGCCTCCCCATTGGAAGCGTGTTCCAGACCGGCCATGATCTTCAGAACCGTGGACTTACCGGCCCCGTTGGGACCGACGACACCGATCTTCACCCCGGGCAGGAACGCGAGCGTCACGTCGTCGAGGATGACTTTGTCGCCGTGGGCCTTGCGGGCACGGTTCATGGAATAGATGTACTGGGCCACGAGGGGAAGCTGTCCTTCGAGTTGAGGTCTGTGCAGCAATCACCTCCATACTCTCAGCCCAGCGCGATCCTCGCCGCTCGGGCTGCCCCGCTCTGCCCGGGGCACGCTCCTGGTACGGCCAGTCAGCTGGCGACCGCCAGGTTCGGCTCCGGTGGCGCCGCCTCGAGACTCTCGAGGTCGACATCGGGAGCAACGTCGAACTCGCGAATGTCGGAGCTCGGCTGAGTCTGTGCCGACTGGCCGCTGCGCAGCACACGCCGCAGACTCGCCGCCCGTTTGCGCAGGTCGGGCCCGACCGTCTCAGCCTTGAGCTCCCAGGACTCCCTGGTCTTGCCGTCCTGCTCGTAGGTTTGGCAGATCATCCGGCCCACCACGATGACCGGATCCCCCTTGCGCAGAGTGTCGGAGATGTTCTCCGCCAATACTTCCCAGCACTCGATCTTGAAGAATGCAGCCTCCCCCTCCACCCACGACTGAGTCTCCCGGTCGTACCGGCCGTGATTGCAGGCGACCGTGAAATTGATGACGGCCTTGCCGGTGGGTAGGTACTTGAGAATCGGATCCTTCGTCAGATTGCCGACGACGGTGATCCTGTTTCCGTACATGAATCGCTCCCTCACATTGATGGAGCCCAAGGATCAGACTTGGAGGACAGGACGTGGTTGCCCAAGGTCGGTTCTGTGGACGGCTCAATTCGGGTGTGGACAACCGTCCACTGTCGATCGAGTCGCCCAGCTCAGGTTGATCGGAGTGCCCAGGATCGGATGGCATCAGCCACAAGATGGGGGGCCAGTGCAAGAGCGCTATGTCCCTGGCCCGCCAGTTCGACCACGACGGAGCCGGGGATCGCGGCGGCAACGGCCGCGGTGGTCCGGGCCAACCGGGGCGAGGTCACCTCACCACGGAGCAGGAGCGTCGGCACGGTGACGTCTCCCAAGAAGTCGAGGTGCATGGGCAGCCGCTCGATTTCACGGACCTCGCGGGGCCAAGTGTGCACGAGGGAGGCCCGAACCTTCCACAGCAGCGTTGCGCGAAGGTCATCAATTGCCTGCGTACCGGCTCCGACCAGCACCCGCAGTGCCAAGCGCAACGCAGCATCCCGATCGCCGCTCCCGTGCCTCGACGATCCATCAACCAGCAGGAGAATTGCTCCGATAGCCGGGCTGCGACTCCAGACCAGGCCCGACGGTCGTTGGTCGCCCCAGCGACCATCAGCACCGGTGGACCCCCACTGCTCACCTGTTCGAGCGCGATCATCGTGCCGTCCCCGGACCGCACCAGGAAAACAGGGTCGTCCACGCCTGACGAGCCGCTCATCCCGCATTCCGGCAGCGCAGGCAGAATCCGCAAGATAGCAAGCTCATTCGCGAATACTGCCTGATCCAGGTAATGGTGGCGGCGGTCAGCGTTTCTACGCTCGCAGGGGCCGAGTCAACGCTTTGAGTCCGCGGTAAGCGACGGCGCCGGCCACTAGCCAGGGGCCGGCGACGACCACTGCGTCGAGCGGCTGGTGCGCCAAGTCAGCGCGTTTGCGGCCGACACGCGACGAAATGCCATGGTGCGAGAACTCGCTGAGCACGCCGGTCTCCGTGATCGGGTTGTCCGGGCGCACGGTCAGAAACGATCGCAGGTGGCTCTCGACTGCGTCCACCCGGTCGCCCGCCAGCAGCAGCAGCCAGTGCGCGGCTCGACCCTCGCTGAACTTCTTGTAGGCGTACTTGCGGATCATGCCGGACATGCCCTTTGGCGGGCATGACGTGCCGAAGACCGGGGTGAGGAACTTGTGCTCGATCGACCGCTCGCGCGGCCACTTCTCCTCCTGCCGTTCGGGAAAGTCCCAGTGCGCGCCGGTCTCGGCGGGCTCGAACCGTTCCCGCGGGTAGGAAGGGCGGTTCTTGCGGTCGAGGTCCACCCCCCATCCGGGGATGCGGTCACGGAGTTGCTCGCTGCTGGTTGGAAGTGCGGGCTTTTCGGCGGTGTACGCCATCGTCGCGGTCCTCTCCTCAGTGGCCGTTGGTGAGGATCAGTGGCTTGATGCAGTCGTCCAGCTTTGCCGAGAACATGTGGTAGCCCTCGGCGATGTGCTCGAGTGGGATGCGGTGCGTCACGATGTCGCTCGGCTTGAGGTAGCCGTTGCGGATGTGCTCGAACAGCCGCGGCCACTGCCGCTTCACCGGGCACTGGTTCATCCGCAGCGTGAGGCCCTTGTTGAAGGCGTCGCCGAACTTCACGGCGCTGAAAATCGGGCCGTACGCGCCCATCACCGAGACGGTGCCGCCCTTGCGCACGGAGTCGATCGCCCAGTTGAGCGCGACGGGGGAGCCGCCCTGCAGCTTGAGCTTGGCCCCGGTCAGATGCTGCAGAAAGTTGCCGTCCGCTTCGGCACCGGCAGCGTCGATGGCCACGTCTGCACCCAGGTGATCTGTGATCTTCTTCATATGCACGATGATGTCGTCGTACTCGGTGAAGTTGTACGTCTCGGCGTGGGCGAACGTCCGCGCCTTATCCAGTCGGTACTCCAGGTGATCGATGACGATGACACGCCCGGCCCCCATAAACCACGCTGACTTGGCGGCGAAGAGCCCCACCGGTCCGGCCCCGAACACCACCACGACGTCGCCTTCGACGATGTCGCCGAGCTGCGCCCCGAAGTAGCCGGTCGGAAGCGCGTCGGTGAGCAGCACCGCGTCCTCGTCGTCCATCCACTCCGGGATGAGGCTGGGCCCGACGTCGGCGAACGGGACTCGCACGAACTCGGCCTGGCCACCGTCGTAGCCCCCGCAGGTATGCGAGTAGCCGTAAATGCCGCCCACCGCGGTGGCGTTGGGGTTTACGTTGTGGCAGTTGGAGTAGAGGCCGCGGGCGCAAAAGAAGCACGACCCGCAGAAGACGTTGAACGGAACCATCACCCGGTCGCCGCGCTTGAGGTTCTGCACCGACGGCCCCACCTCTTCCACCACGCCGATGAACTCGTGGCCGAATGTATGGCCAACTCGCGTGTCCGGCATCATCCCGTGGTACAGGTGGAGGTCCGAGCCGCAGACGGCCGCTAGGGTGACGCGCACAATCGCGTCGTTGGGGTGCTCGATCGGAGGGACGTCTTTCTCCTCGACCCGGACTTTGTACGGCCCCCGGTACACCATCGCTTGCACAACTGCCTCCTTGACCAGCCGCAGGTGCGGACCAATTCGTCACGAGCGACGTCCCCTGCACCCAGTCCGTCTTAGGCGCCTGCCACTTTGGCAGCCGCCGAGCAGGCCAAGCATCGAAGTCACGCCGCATCCCTGGCGAGAGACTCGATCATGCGCGTGCCGACGTTGCCAGTGGCGCCGTGATGGCGATGCGCATAGCACGGGGTTCCCGCATCCGGTAGGACCAAACGATGCCGTGAGCAAGCTCAGCTGCCCTTGACCGTGCGCCGAAGCGATCAAAGCCGCTCACACGTACGGTTTCCCAGTAGTGGCCGAGCCACAAGCTTGGTAGCCAAGGACGGGACGCTCGGCGAGCTGCGGCACAGCTTCGTCTCGCTAGCCCTCCGACGGCGGGATGCTGTGAGCGGGCTACCGCCGATCACCGTTGGACGGTGAGGTGTTTGGTTGGACGCTACGGCTGAAAGTACTAGCACGGTTTTCTCTTCCGGGAGGCGCGGATGATGGGGTTGTGCCCGCGTGGCTCCTGCGGCTCGGGCGCCCGCGTAGCGGTCGAGCTGATGTGAGCGGGATGCCAGCACGGCCGTTAGACTGGGTTGGGTCGTCACGGTGGACTCGTCGATCATTACGTCAAGCAAGCCCACTGGAGCCTCTCCATTTCTAATCAAGGAGACGATGCGGTGATGACCACCGCCGACGATTGCGTGACGCCGCCAGACCGCACAGGCAACCGGGACCCGGGAACATCGTCGCCGCGGGTGGAGTGGATACGACAACGGGTGGCAGTGCTGAGCGAGTCATTCCGCGCTTCGTATATAGCATGGTTCAGGTGTCTACGCGCTCAGGCTGTCGATGATAAGGACGTGCCCTCAATCCTGGACGCCGCGGTGGCGGAGTTGGAGGGTTTGAAAGCCCGGCACCGCTCCGGCGGGATCACTGAGGCCGGACTGGTTTATGGCCGTGAGCAGATCCGTTTCCTATTGGAGCAGGTGATTACGCAGTACTCGGTCTCCGCGACCACGAAAAGCCGTATTCGTCATCTGATCATAGACTCCTTCGAGCGGGTACTGCTGGGTTCGCCGGGCCGATACACCCAGGACTGGTTTTCGTATCACGAAGCGCACTGGCTAGAGCATTTCGGGCACCTAGCTGGGAGGCCCGGCCTGCAAGCCGTGGAGATCGGGTCCTATGAGGGCCGCTCAGCGTGTTGGATCATGCAGCACCTGCTTACAGGTAAGGACAGCCGGTTGATCTGCGTTGAACCTTTTCAAGAATACGAAGGACAAGAGTGGAATTTCGATCACAACACCCGCGTCGCTGGGTGCGCGGACAAGATCGTTAAACTGCGTGGTCGTTCTCAGCAGGTGTTGCCGTTCCTCGCCGAGGAGTCCTTCGACTTTATCTACGTCGACGGATCGCATATGACCTGGGACGTGCTGCAGGATGCCGCGATGTGCTGGCGGCTGGTGCGACCCAAAGGAATACTTGTCTTCGATGACTACGAACACCCCCTGTTCCCCGATTCCTTCGACATGTCTGCCGGCCCGGCGATAAGAGCGTTCCTCTCATTAATCTCCGGTAAGTATGAGTTGCTGTTCAAGGACTGGCAAGTAGCCCTCCGAAAGGACGAGGAGACTGGAACAAGCCAGTGTAGAGAAATGCACGCCAAAAGGGACTCAAATCCCTAATGGGCCTGTTGCGTTGACGGATGATATCTCCCGGTGGGAGGGCCGCCCATGCTGAGGTGGCGTACGGCGTGCGACGCACCGTATGGATCGGCTTCTCCAGCCTCGAGTACGGCCTCTCACCGACCGAGGTGAACACTGACCGTGCGCTTTCGCATGTTCAGTCGCCAGGCCGCCACATAACGGCCACCATTGGCGTGCTCAGCGCAACCACCATCACTGTCGTCGCGTTATCGGGGCAAGTCCCCGCCACGTCCAGGGCGACTACGACCCTCAGCCCCGTCGCAGACGGCTATGTCCAGAACAATACGCCCTCGACAAACTACGGCATCTCTACACAGTTTGTGGTGGGCAACTCCCCGGTCCGCCGCAGCGTTCTGAAGTTCACCGTAAGGGGGCTGACCCAACCGATAACCAACGCCACACTCCGGATCCGCACGATGAATGGGGACACGGGCAGCAACAACGGTGGTGTGTTCAAGTCGATGACCAACACGACCTGGTCGGAGACCGGCATGACGTGGAATAACCAACCTGCCATTGACGGCGTCACGCTGGGCAGCCTCGGCTCGGTGACCAGCAACGCCTGGTATGAGATCAACGTGACCTCGCATCAGGCGCCAACCACGCACCCAACACCGCAACCGGATCGCTGGTCCAGACGCTGTACGACAACAACGCCGAGGTGATTGTGGCCGGCCACAACCACCAATACGAGCGGTTCGCGCCGATGAACCCCAGCGGTCAGCTTGACAACGCTCGCGGTATCCGGCACTTCGTCGCGGGAATGGGCGACGCCAGCCACTACAGTTTCGAAACCATCCAACCCAACAGCCAAGCCCGCAACAGCGACACCTGCGGCGTGCTCAAGCTCACCCTGCACGCCAGCAGCTACGACTGGCGATTCGTCCCCGAAGCGGGCAAAACCTACAGCGACAGCAGCACGACAACTGTCACTGATCTCCCTCTGATCTACAGCGCGATCGTCAAAGGTGAGTCGGCGGCACCCAGCGGGCTGTTGAGCCTCGCTGTCCGCCAGTGGACCTAAAGCACCCGGTGTATGCCCCTGGTGAATGCGCGCCCGGGGACCAGCCAGCCCCCAAGCGTGCTGCTTCGCCTCACTCGCACATCGGCAGAAGAGGGCATTCCGGACGGCCACTCTCATGTCGGGGCATGTACAGGCGCGGCGAGGACGACCTGTCGTAGTTCTTCAGCAGCTCGGCGCCAGCCAGCCGCGCACCAAGAAGGCAATTAACAAGTTGATCATGTTACGTGTCACAATCGTGCGTCAGCTTCGACTCTTGTGAGCTGTAGTTCGAGTCTCGCGCCACCGGACGCACCACGAATGCGCAGCTCAAGGCCCATGCGTGGCTCTGCCTTGGTGCCCCCGGCAGGATTCGAACCTGCGACACACGGTTTAGGAATGGTTCGTCAGTAACTGGCGGTCATGTCGTCGGACCTGCTGTTTTGCTTGATCTGTTGGGGGTTGGGCTCGATCCATTTCGTACCTGTTTCGCCTTCTCGCATCACCTTTGGGTACGACGAAGCCGCTGGGAAGCTCAGCGGGTTCCAGGGGTCCGTTGTCGACCGCCGTTAACAACTCGGATCATGCCGCCACCGCCGGCGCCCATCGATGCTGGCAGTATCACTGCGATGCTGCTGTCGGGTCGAACCATACTGGGCGAGGGCGGGATAGGGCTGTGGAGACCGGTCGTACTTGTTGTGTTGAGGGACATGAGTGACATGCCGAAAAAGCGAGGCGATCGGGCACGCCAGACGGCCGAGAAGCGAGTCCGGCGGCAGCGGCGTCAACTCGCCCAGGAGGAGAGGGCCCGAGAAGACCACGCCCGACTGGTGGTGGAACGATCCCAGGATCCCCGGTTCACTCAGCGGATCCATCGCGACGATGGCAGCACTGTCTATCGGTGGCCGACCGACTCAGTGCAGCACGAGCAACTCCGCGAGATGATGGAGCGCCAGGCTCAGCGTTTTCAGGACAAGTTCGGTCGTGACCCCAGGCCCGAGGACCCAATCTTCTTCGACCTCGACGCGGACGCACCGCGTCCCCTCGACCTGGACACGGTGACTCGGGAGATGGCCGAGGGGCTGCGCGAAGCTGGGAGGGAGACGGGGTCGATCCCGCGCTCATCGAGGCGTGGTGTGAGCTGGGCTATGTGGTAACCGAAGACAATCGGCATCTGTTCTCGGCGGCCGATGTTGCCGCGTGGGAGGCGGCAGTTCGCTGCCATGTGGATAATGTCGACGACGAGGGCGATCGCGACGGCGAGAACAAGCTCGACGAGGACCTGCGTTGAGACGAGATCCACAACAGCGAGTTCGCGTCTTATCGCGAAGCTCGATGTGCAACGCCGAGACGACGTCAGCTAAATGCTGCCGAGCAAAGGCGTGGCAGAGCTAAGTGGAGGCGGTTTCTGGCCGAATGACCGACTGACGCTACGGGCGGGTACGGTTGAGGGTGACCCGTGTGGTCTTCTCGTTCGTCGTCACAGGTAAACTCGACGTCACGATCGAGGGGTCCCACGTCGATCGAGTGTATAAGGTCTCTATGTGTAAGGAGCAGGAAGATCAATAGCGTTACCCATAGCATCATAATCCGTCCAGAAAAGCTAGGTAAGCGTGAGGTGAGCCGGCCGACCTGTTCCTGTGGGTGGACTGCCACGTGGGCATACGTCACTGAGAAATTCGCTCGGGATGCCGGACAGGAACACGTCAAGCAGGTACTAGCGGATCTGCAGGCGGTGAGCGGGTAGGGCGATATTCCGGCGTGGCATTGGGGTGCGAGCCTGTCCGACTACTGCCCATGGCGTCCTTACTACCGTTTTTACGATGGAAGATCATCGCGGGCGATGACGCGCCCCTACCCATCCGAGGAGATGATCTTGCATGTTGTCCACATCGGCCCGCCGGTGCCTGTAGAGACCATGCGGGAAACCTGCCCGTCCACCAAGTGCATGGTTTAGTTGGAAAGTGCCGCGTTTGCTGATGTAGCGCCGCTGAGACAATGCCGGCCAGGGCTTCAGCGGCCGCAACGACCGTTCACCTGTAAAGACGCTTGTTGACGTTGGTTAACGTTGGGTGGTATTGGGTGATGTGGTTGTACCCGATTTGTATCGGCACAGCTTTCGCTTGAGGGTCGGCAACCCTCGACACCGCGAGGCTGACCTCACCATCGCCGCATCCGTGCCCATTACTGGGAGCAGCACTGCGGCACCCTCACAGTCCGCCCATCCGCTGGCTGTATCGCTCTTCGACATGGCAAGGAGGGTTTTCACCTGTCACCGTCAGGCGGGGTATTTCCGCCTAGCTCCAGGTATCGGAGATCACCCCGCTACGGCTGGCTTTGATGGGGTAGCGGTGGGACCTAAACGTACGCTAGCGCGTGAGCCCCTCTCATACGATCGAGTGATGGAGCCTTCGATAAGTATCAGTCGCCGACGCGCCGCGCTCTAATGACTAGTTAAGAGCACGCCATGACGATCTTAGTCGATGTCAATGTTCGGTCAGTGACGGGTTATGAACAACGTTAGAGGTGACTGCAGTGGCGCTACTAAAGGAAGCATCGGTGTCGTTCCATACGCACGACCAGGAGACGGGCGAAATGGGGCTTCCAGTTGGCTACGACTACGACACCGTGTTCGAGGCTGCGCTGAGAGACGGTTTATCTGCTTCGGAGAGTATCCATGCTATGCGGGCTGTGCAGCTGGAGCAGGAAGACCTTGCTGATGAGCTGCGGTCTCGGAAGGACGAAGTGTGGATGTCGGTTGCAGCCGAGTTAGCTGCTATGGTCGAAATCGAAGAGCGTCAACGCTCTGCGATCGGTCAGATTAATAGTTTTGAGAGATCGCGGTCTCGGTGGATCGTAAGGGGGCTCGGACTTTTCACCATCGTTACCCTAATTGCGGCTGGATCACTTCTCGCCCAAGACGACGGAGATATGGTCGCCGCCTCCCCCCAGGAGGCTGTGTATTTACGCTTAGGACTCATCTTTCTTGTCCTTGCCTTCATCGGCTTTTTGCTGTGGCTCGTAACGGTGCTAAGACGGGCCGTATATAGGTGGCGGCTACGTGCGAGTTTGAAGCCGGACTCGCTGACGGCGCAGTTGGCTGCGGCCCGGGAGACCTTGGCGCGGGCCTTGGTCGATAAGGGGATAATGCCGGAGATCCGGAAGGTTGTGAACGATCGTCTTCGCACCTCCTACAGTCGGAGGTTGGTCTATCTCTCTGCGGAAGGTCTGCGTGAGGCGAGTGATAGTAGCTATGAAGTTCCGACACCTATTAGACAGCGACTTGCTGGTCTGCTGGAGCAGCGCAGTGGCGGGACCATCGGGATCACCGGACCTCGGGGTGCGGGCAAGACGACGCTAATTAGATCCTTATGTCCGCGGGACTCGTTCGCCAATACTGAGAGGGGATCACTGCTGTCAATCGTAGTCTCAGCTCCAGTACAGTATGATGCGAGGGAATTCCTCCTGTACCTATTTGGCACACTTTGCCGAACGGTACTAGGGGCTGAAGCGGACCAGCCTGTTCCAGTATCTTCAGCCTGGGCGCGCGTGCTCGGATTAGATCGGGGTTCCCCCCTGGTACGGCGGCGGACATCAAGCTTCGATGCCGGCAAGCGAAGTAATGATCCGGTACCTTTGACGTGGGCACGCGTCCTCAGGTTAGAACATGATCTTGAGTTGGTACGGCGATTGATATCACGCGCCCATGCTGACAAGCCGAGTGATGACCAATCTACTAGTTCGCAGGTGGCTAAAGAGGAGGCCATGGCAAGGCTTCGGATCGAAGCCGATGATAAGCTTAAAGAGATCGAGTGGCAGCAAACCTACTCGACCGGATGGTCGGGCTCGCTTAAGCTGCCAGGCGGTATTGCAGCGGCTGAGGCAGCCAAAACCAGTGGTAGGCAGCTGACTCGGCGTCAGCGTACTTACCCACAGATCGTCGATGACTTACGGACATTTCTAAGTCATGCTGCCGCAGGTGGACGCGTGCTTATCGGAATTGACGAACTCGATAAGATTGAGTCCGCGGGGGCTGCGCAGGCCTTCCTCAACGATCTGAAAGCGCTGTTTGGTATCGATCGCTGCTTCTTTTTGATCTCGGTTTCAGAGGATGCGCTGGGAGATTTTCAGCGCCGCGCGCTCGGATTTCGTAACGTTTTCGATAGCTCTTTTGATGATATCGTTCGCGTCCCATATCTTAGTGCAGCAGACTCCATGCTGTTACTTGAACGAAGAGTCATTGGTCTTCCCTCTCTATTCGTTCTGCTGTGTCATTGTCTTTCTGGAGGGCTTCCCCGCGATTTGATTCGAGTTGCACGGAACCTTATTGAGCTTGACGCCAGCGTACTGACTAGTGCAGACATTAGCCGCGTGTGTGTCGTGCTTGTGCAACAGGAACTTGCTGCGAACGCGGAGGCCGTGGCAATTGTGGGACGGATTGATCGATTACATCCGGACGGAAGCCCAATGTTGCTTTGGGCCAACCAATTAGCAGAGTTAGCTGGTCATGAGCTGCTAGATCATTGCCGTGCGTTTCTTGCTGGTAACCGAATTCTTGGCGGATCAGATGATACGTCCGTGGAGCTTAGAATGGCCCGTGCGCGCAGTGCCGCACTGACCCTGGAAATGCTCACCCTGGCGTATTACTACGCCACGGTCGTGGACTTTTTTACAGGTAAGTGTAGTGATGAAGCTCTTGAAAAGCTTAGTGCTCAAGAAAATGGTAGCAGTATTGTTGACCGGCTTGCTAAAGCCCGTCAAGCTCTAGCTGTGCATCCAGCAGTTGCATGGAACGCCATCTCCTCGTTCCGGGCTGACTACCGACTTGACCAGCTGCCCTATCCCGACATCTCTGCCGCGTTGTTTCTCGGGTCGATCCAGACGGGTGAGGAGCCCAGCTCCAGGTAGGAGGAATACGCGCTCATCGCCGTGTACTGTGCCAAAGCTGTCCCCACCAGCCGATGCGGCCGGTCAATCAGCAGGCATGGGGGCCATGCACCCTGTCGTCGCCGCGGCAGCATCCGAGGGGACGAAGATCAGGTCTCCTGACCGCGAGCCTGGGATCACTAGCCCTTTGCTCTCCGGACGGCACCGGAGCAGGGCACCCGACCACTCGTCGAGCAGGGCCATGCCAACCCCGGCGAGGATCCCTGTGAACACACACGCTCGGCTAGGCCTGGTTTAAGCCATCCTGACCTTCGTAGATCTGCGTGATCTCTCGCCTGGTCGCAGCCGACCTGGCGATCTACCGAGGAAACTACCGGTGAGCAGTGGAATACATCTCGGTAGTTCTCGCCGCTTCTCACCCCTACCCGACGTCTGACGGCCTGGAGACGGCCTGATCATCTGTCCGCCGTTGTGATGCTTCCCATGCGCGACAACCACCGATGATCTTGCACTTGGACTTGACATGATCTCTTCGGATTGTCCCGATTTCTGCCGGCCGACCCTGCCCTGATTACGCCAGCAAGTCCATCCAAGCAACAACCAGCTCGCCAATCATCGCGCGAGCCTGGCCGATAGGCATGGTTCGTCGGCGGATCTTGTTTCGACCGTCCATGACGGGCATCTGGTCCACCAGCGTCTGGGTGACAAGCCGTCCGGACGAACACCGATGCCCGGTTGGACGAGATCCCAGCCCCTGCCATCGCCACCTTGAGCTGGCCGGTGTACTCGATGATCTCATACACCTTGTAGAGATCAATCCAGTTCGGCGCCTCAGGTCGCCCCATAATCTCCAGGACCTCGGCAACATCGGCATCGACGCTAGCGAGCGCGGCGTAACGGGGACCAGGTAGAGGCGGAGACGGAACAGGTGCCCCATTGATCAGCGGGATAATGGGCATTGCCTGCTCTCGGCATTCCGCCGTGTCCACCACCCGTACGACTTGGTGGCGAATGTCGCCCTCCTGGTACCGGCCACTCAGCGATACCGGACGATACGACGAGTTCTTCGCGCGCGCGAGCCCGTTGATGCGCTGCAGCACCACCGGCGCAACTTCGTAGAACGGAACGCCGACTGGTCTGTTGTCGATCTCATTCGCTG
>JALZDU010000197.1 GCA_030862405.1 Actinomycetota bacterium
GCTCCCGGGCTGCCGATTCACTGGGGACGATGCAGGCAGCGGCGCGGCGCAGCGACGTTCGCGTCCAGCCTCGGAAGAAACGGGCCTTGACCGGTGAGTGCAGCTCCGCAGCGGTGAAGAAGGTGGCGTCGTGCAACGTGACGACGGTGGCAACCCGGCCGGCCAGCGGCATCGTGTAGTGCGGGCAGTGCAACACCTCGGCCCGCACCCGGCCGGCCAGCCAGGGCAGCGTGGTCTGCTCCCAGGTCAGCCGCCCGGTCCGGGTGGCGACCTGTTCTGCAGCGGGCAGCACGTCCGCGTGCGGGGCCAGCCCAGCGTAGAGCTCGGCGTCGCGCGGCTGGCACAGCACCGTCGGAGCCGCACCGTCGGCCTCCAGCGCGGCAACCAGGCAATCCACGTACCGCCCGACACCACCACGATCGGCCGGGACTGCCGTCGCGTCGATGAGCACTCGGGGCTCGGACACGCAGGGAGCCTACGACGGCACTGTGAGTGATGGCTTCCGGTATAGCTCAACATGGACCGACCAGACCCGGCGAGCGGTGCGCTCCCAGGTGAACCGCTGCGCCCGGCGCTGGCCGGCAACCACCATGCCCTGCGCCCGGGTGGAGTCGGACAGCACCGCATGCAGAGCGGCGGCCAGCGCGTCTGGATCGTCGCGCCGGACCGCCACGCCTGCACCGCCGGCAACCTCCACCAACGCGGGAGCATCGGAATGCACCACCGGCACCCCGGCCGCCATCGCCTCCAGCACCGGCAGACCGAACCCCTCTGCGCGGCTCGGTGCCGCGAGCACCGCTGCGCCGTGCAAGACGGCGGCCAGCTCTGGGTCGCTGATCCGGCCCAACACGTGAACCCGCCCCGGATCCAGCCCGGACTGTCTCGCGAGCGCAGCCGGATCGACCCGCCCCCAGCCGGGCTGACCGGCCAGTACCACCGGCAGGTCCGGGGCATGTGGCGCGGCCAGCGCGGCGAGCAGCGTGTCGATCCCCTTGCGCGGTTCGACGGTGCCGACCGCCAGCACGTAACGCGGCGGCAGGCCAAGCCGTGTGGCGATCTCGGCGGCGTCTTTCGGGACACCCGCCACCGCCGTGCTGACCCCGGCCCCCACGACATGAACCGGCGCGTGGCAGGGCACATACTGCGGCAACTCGTGGGCGACTGCGGCGGTAGGCACCACCACGGCATCAGCACGTCTCGCCGCCCGCCGGATCACGCGGCGGTGCCAGCCGATCCCATGCTGGGTCAACCCGCCGGGATGGGTCCAGGGCACCGTGTCGTGCACCGTGACCACTAGGTCGCAACCGCGGCGGGGGGCGGGCGGGGCCAGTGGTGTCGGGGCATGCACGGCATCACCACCCGGCCACAGCGCGACGCCGGCATCCCAGGCGGTGACGAGCGCCCGATGGGGCAGCGGCAACACCTGGGGCCCCTCCACCCCGGGGATCATGGCCGGGGTGGGATCGGCATGCCGTGCCACCGCACTGCCCACCGTCCAACCGGCCGGCGCGGTCGCCGCCAGTGCAGCCGTGAGCTCACGGGAATACCGCCCGGTGCCGCCCGGCACCGGCGCGAGCAGCTGCTCCAGCAGCACGACCAGCTTCGGCACGCCCGGGAGTGTGGCACGGGTACCGTCACGCCCCGTGGCAGCGCTGTCAGCAGACACCCGAACTACGGTGGTGGTGGTCACCTGGAGAGGCCGCGGGCTGATCGGGCGCTGCCTGGACGCGCTGGTCGCCCAAACCCGGGCGCATCAGGTGCTGGTGGTGGACAACGCCTCGACCGACGGGACCGCGGAACTGATCGCTGGGCACCCGCTGCGCCCCAGAATGCTGCGAATGGCACGCAACACCGGGTACGCCGGCGCGCTGGCGGCAGCGCTGCCACAGGTCAGCACGACATTCATGGCGTGGCTCAACGACGACGCCGAGCCCGAGCCGGGGTGGCTAGCGGCGCTGGAGAAGGCCCTCGATGACGATGACATGGCCGCCGCGGCGGCCTCGGTGCTGTACGGCGGGGATGGCACCGTGTCCTCGACGGGGGTGGTGCTCACCCGCATCGGGTACGGTCGCGACACCATCGATGCGCTGCCGTTCGGGTTCTGCGGCGGAGCGGCGCTGCTGCGTACGGATGCGCTGCGCGCCGTGGGCGGCGTTGCCGGCTCGCTGTTCTGCTACTACGAGGACACCGACATGTCATGGCGGCTGCGGCTCTCGGGTTACCGGGTGCTTGCTGTGCCCAGTGCGGGGGTCCGGCACGCCGGCGGCGCCACGGCGCGGCACGGCACGGCGGCCTTTCACCGCTGGAACGAGCGCAACCGGCTGCTGGTGCTGCTGCGCTGCGCACCTGCCGGGGCGGCCGCTCGGGAGCTGGCCCGCTTCGCGGGATTGACCCTGGCGCTGCCTATTCGCCGCAACCGTCCCGCGGCGCCCAACTTCACGCTACGGCTGCGGCTTCGGGTGCTCGTAGAGGTGACGGCCTGGCTACCCGCAACCCTGGTCGCGCGGCACCGGATCGGCCGGCGGGCCGTCGTCAGCCGAACGGTGCTGTGGTCCACCTGGGCCGGCCGGGCGCCGACCGCGTAACGCGCAAACTCCCCATCCGCCGACGGCCTGGAGGCGCTCCCGTGGCCGACCATCCCGATTCGGACACCGCCGGGCAGGCGTATACCGATCGCCTCGCGACACTCGAGCACCCCCGCTGGAAACTGCGCCGGCTGCTGGGCGAGCGCCGGGTTCTCGACGTCGGTTGCGGTATCGGCCGCCTCGCCGCGCTTGGTGAAGCAGGTCAACGTGCTGACGCCATCGCCGCGACCTAGACCCGGCCAGTGCAACCAGGCAGTCGACCCCCTGAAGACGGCAGCAGCGGAATGCGACACGCTAGGCCCCCGCAAAGGAGGGACGCCGACGTGAGTGAGCGAGCGCTGCCGAAGGTGTCGGTGATCGTGGTCAACTACCGCGGCGCCGAGCACACCGTGACCTGCCTGCGAGCGTTGCGCGACGAGCTGGACTGGCCCACCGAGGCGCTCGAGCTGATCTGCGTGGACAACGCCTCGGGCGACGGCAGTGCGCAGCGGATAACCGGCGCGGTACCGCAGGCCCGGCTGATTCGCTCGGCCACCAACACCGGATTCGCCGGCGGCTGCAATCTCGGGGTCGCCAAAGCCACCAGCTCCATCGTTGGCTTCCTCAACAGCGACGCGCGGCCGCACCGCGCCTGGGTGCGCACCGCTGTCGAGGCACTGCGCGATGACCCCGACGTCGCCGCAGTGGCCAGCAAGGTGCTGGACTGGGACGGCGAGCGGATCGACTACGTTGACGGTGGCTTGACCTGGTACGGGATGGGCTACAAACCGCATATCGGCGAGCCTGATGATGGTGCCCACGACACAGCCCGCGACGTGCTGTTCGGCACCGGTGCTGCGTTGCTGGTCCGGCGCGAAGTCTTCGAGGAACTCGGCGGGTTCGACGAGCGATTCTTCATGTTCTGCGAGGATGTCGACTTCGGCTGGCGGCTCAACTTGCGCGGGTACCGGATGCGCTACGAACCCCGGTCGGTCGCCTACCACCGCCACCACGTCTCGCTGCATGGTGTCGATCCGGCCCGCGAGACATACTTGCTGGAACGCAACGCGCTCGCCGCGCTGTACAAGAACGTCTCCGACGAGACCCTGGGCACCGTGCTGCCCGCCGCGCTGGCGTTGACGGTGCGGCGGGCCACCGCCCGGGGCAAGTGTGACCCGGCTGAGCTGGAACTGACCCGCCGCCGCCCGAGTCCAGACGCGGCTGGCCCCATGACCGTGCCCGCGGTGACCATGGCCGGGGTTTACGCCATCGATCGGTTCGTCGAGATGCTGCCAGCGCTGGCCGCGTCGCGACGCGCCGAACAGGCCGCTCGGGTCCGCACCGACGCCGACCTGCTGCCGCTGATGCGCAACGCCCTGGAGCGCACTTCTCCCGAAATCCCCTACCTGCTCGCGCACGACGCGATCGTCGAGGCACTCGGCGTGGCACGGGTATACGGAGCTCGCCGCCGGATCCTGGTCATCACCGCAGACGCGGTGTCGGAGCGGATGGCAGGGCCGGCGATCCGGGCGTGGAACATGGCCGAGGTGCTGTCCGGCGAGCACGACGTGCGGCTGATCAGCCTCAACCAGCACTGCTCGCCCCCGCCAGCCGAGTTCGACGTGCGGCAAAGGACGGCCAAATCGATCGGTCCCGAGCTGGACTGGGCGCAGTTGGTGGTCCTTCAAGGCCACGTGCTCGAGCAAATCCCGTCTTTAAAGACGTCCAACCACATCGTCATCGTCGACATCTACGACCCGATGCACCTCGAGCAACTCGAGCAGGGCCGTGATCTGGGAGACGGCCAGCGCGCCCAGGTGGTCGACGCGGTCACCTCTGTGCTATCGGCCCAACTCCGCCGCGGCGACTTTTTCCTGTGCGCGTCAGAACGGCAGCGGCATTTCTGGCTCGGGCACCTGGCGGCGATCGGGCGGCTGTCCCCCCCCGTCTACGACGCCGATCCGACGACACGCTCGCTGCTCGCGGTGGCCCCGTTCGGGCTGGCCGGCAAACCACCGCAGCGCACCGGACCGGGCTTGCGTGACGCGTGGGGGTTCGGGTCCAGGGAGAAGGTCGTGCTCTGGGCCGGGGGTGTCTACTCCTGGTTCGACCCGTTGACCTTGCTGCATGCCGTGCATGCGCTGCGGGCTGAGCATGACGACCTTCGCCTGGTGTTCCTCGGGATGCGCCACCCGAACCCTGACGTGCCCGAGATGGGCATGGCCGGGCAGACCCGCCGGCTGGCCCAGACCCTCGGGCTCACCGGCGAACACGTGTTCTTCAACGAGACCTGGGTGGCCTACGCCGACCGGCAGAACTGGCTGCTCGACGCCGACGCCGGCGTCACCACGCACTTCGAGCACATCGAGACCACCTTCGCGTTCCGCACCCGAGTGCTGGACTACCTGTGGGCGGGGTTGCCGATCGTCACCACCGACGGTGACGCCTTCGCCGAGCTGATAGCTGCCGAGGAGCTCGGCATAGTGGTACCCGCTGAGAATCCGGTTGCGCTGGCCGCGGCGCTGCAGCGTGCGCTCTACGACGACGCCTTCGCCGCTGGATGCCGGGACCGGATCGCGGGGGTGGCCCAGCGCTTCACCTGGGAGGCGGTGCTGGCGCCGCTGACTGGGTTTTGCCAGCACCCACGACCGGCTCCTGATCGGCTGCGTGGCGCAGCGCTGACCGCGGCCGGATGCCGCAACGGGATGGCCGGCGCGTTGCGCCGCGACGCCGCTCTGATCAGGTCCTACCTCGCGGCTGGCGGGCCCGGCGAGGTCGCCAGGCGTGCCGCCCAGCGGCTACGCCGCTACGCGACACGTCTGTGAGTGGCAAGCAGTGTTATAGCACCCAATGCCGCTCACAAGGCGACGCCCCCCACGTGCTGGTCGATGGCACGCCACTGCTCGGGCAGCGCAGCGGGATCGGTCGCTACACCGCCGCGCTGCTGCGTGAGCTGGCGATCCGCACCGATGTGGACGTCACCGTCACCGCGTTCACGGCCCGCGGGCAGGTCGCGCTACGCGGCGCGGTACCTCCTGGCGTGGTGGTGCGCGGTGGGCCGGTGCCGGCCCGGGCGCTGCGCGCGATGTGGCAGCGCTTCAGCTGGCCACCGACGGAACTTCTCGCCGCCAGCGCCAACGTGCTGCACGCCACCAACTTCGTGCTGCCGCCGTCGAGACGCGCCCACGGCGTCGTCACCGTGCACGACCTGGCCTTCCTGGACCGCCCGGAGCACTTGAATCCGCAGCAGCGCGCCCTGCCTGACCTGGTCAGGAACTCGGTAGCCCGAGCCGCGGTGGTGTGCACCCCCAGCAGCGCGGTGGCACAGCAGGTGAGCAGCCGGCTGGACGTCCCCGCGCAGCGAATCGTGGTTACCCCGCTGGGCGTCGACCGAGCCTGGTTCAGCGCTGCCGCGCCCACCGAAGCGTTGCGCACCACGCTGGGGTTGCCGCCGCGGTACTTGCTGTTCGTCGGCGCCGCCCAGCCGCGAAAGGGCCTCGACGTACTGCTCGAGGCGCACGCGTCGCAACCCGGTCTCGCACCGCTCGTCCTCGCCGGGCCGGCCGGCTGGGGTCAAGCGCCGGTGACCTCGTCTCGGGTGCATTCCGTGGGTTACCTCAAGGAAACCGACCTGCGCTGCGTGGTCGCCGGCGCGGCGGCGTTGGTGCTGCCGTCGCGCGACGAGGGTTTTGGCCTTCCGGTACTGGAGGCGATGGCGACTGGGGTGCCGGTGGTGTGCTCGGACCTACCGGCGCTGCGGGAGATCACCGGGAGGCTCGCCACGCTTGTCCCGCCTGAGGAGCCTGCTGCGCTGGCCACCGCGCTGGCCGGCGCAGGCGATGCCGGCTGGGATCCGGTAGGCGCAGCCGCCCGGCAGGCACACGCCGCCCGCTATACCTGGCAGGCCTGTGCGAAGGCAACGGTCCGCGCGTATCGACAAGCCTGCGACTGACAGTGAACACACTGGCTGACATACCGAGCATCAGAGACGGACACGTGCGGTTAGTGATCATTTCTTCAGATTCACCCACGAGGAGTAGCGTGATCGACGCTATTATACGTTTAGTCGCACACTCGCTACGGGAAGCGCTGGAAAGGGCACTCTTGCCCCCTTCGAGTGCTGGGGGAAGTCGCTTGTAGCTACGGAACGCTGACGCCTGCCTCGCTCACAGGACCACGCATTCCGGACAGAAGGGGGACAGGCATGCTCACTCCACGAGCTCGAGCCGGGGCGGTCCTAGCGGCCCTGACCGCAGCGACCGCGGCTGTCACGGTCAGCGCGGCGGCGCCCGGGGTGGCGCGCACCGCGCCCCGGGGACAAGCCAGCCCGGTAGCCGTGATCACCGGTGCAGGATCGATCAACGAAACTGAGGCTCGTTACCTGATCAAGGGCACCGATCTTGGCATCATGTGGACCGATGAGCGAGGCCAGATCCTCGCCGCTTTCGGTGACACCTTCGGGACCGGCTGGGCGGGTACCAGCAGCGGGTTCGGTGATCCGGCCACCAACGATTGGCGGTCTAACACGCTGGCCCGCAGCTCAGACCGCAATCCCGCCGACGGCATGTCGTTCAACGACTTCGTCACCGACCGTCCCGGCCACGCCAAAGAACTACTGCCCTCGCTCAAGCAAAACGGCGTCGAAATGACCAAGATCCCCACCG
>JALZDU010000208.1 GCA_030862405.1 Actinomycetota bacterium
CCTGAAAACACGAACTGAAATTACGGGCCAACGGGTCGCTGCTGTAGCCCACCCCCGACGCCGCCGCCGGGCCGGCCCGCGCGAGCACGGCCGTAAGGCCGCGCGCAGCAAGCGGGATCGGCCCGGCGGGCAGGTGAGGAAACCACGGACTTAGCCACCTCAGCGCCGTCGCAGGCGGCGCCTTGAGTGCCCGGCATGGGCGATCGATTAGGGGTGGAAGTCCCCTGGAGAAAGAGGTGGTGCTAATTCCGAGCCGGAGGCAACTGCGTCGTTGTGAGGCGGGGTGGGAAGGAAGCCCGAGGCGTACCCCTGCACCGAGGAACACGAATCGCGTAGAAGGCGGGGCGATCTGGGTAAGCCTGCTCAAGAAGGTTAAGCCCGTCACCATCAACAGGGTCGTTGCGTAGACGCGGCGGGCGTAGGGGGACATTGATTGTTCTTATCCGAGGAGCCCCCACTCGTCCTGGTGCAACATCTTCACGAACGGAACTTTGGCCGATCTAATCGACACAGGGCCAAACTTTCCGGAAGAAGCTCCCGCTCGGGAATGTTCTCGCTGCTGCTGAGCAAAGGGGTCCCATCACCTCAGACTGTGGTGGGAGCGTTGGAGATGGGGACGGTGTCAGTGCAGTTTACGGTGTCAGTGCAGTTTGGGGATCGTGGTCTGGGTGGGATGCCTCGGTGACTGTAGGTCTGGGTGGTCGGTTGGTGTGACGTTGTGTAGCCTGCCACCCTGCTCGGTTACGGGGACGTCGCCGGGCCGCCCTGCGGTCACAGGCGCTCCCTGGCCCGTCTGGCGGGCGAACCCCCCTCGTCGCCAGGCGGATCCCAAGTTGATCGGCTGCATTTGATCTGTTAGCCGAACCAGCGTCATATCGGCTGCCGGATGCGCTTGGACCGGTGGTTAGCTGATTTAGCGTGTTGATGGAGGCCCTGAAGGCGTCGGGTGGGGTAAACAACGCGCGACTGATGACCACACCACGGCGGTGGTATCACAGGACGGTACGGGCATGGGGATTTGTCCGTTGCCGCCGCGGGTGGTGGGTTAGTTGTGATCGGGGGACGAGGGTCGGGCCCGACCGGAAGAGTTCCTAGTCGGACCCGACGTATTCCCACTGACTTGCCCAGACTCCCACCACGAAGTCAGGCGTGGCTAAGTTTACCCTGTGTGGTCGTGAAGGCGTGTGGCGGCCGCGTCACGGTGCTTGTCTGAGCTCGTTGTCCACGTCGGTGTGAGCGCTGATCGCCGCGCTCGCTTCAGGCCGCTGACCTGCGCGTAAGCGCTTATGTGGATAAACTCGTTGGTAGGGACTTCCGGAGGTGAGGATGTTGAGCGTCGCCGCCGCATCCCGCGGAGGCCGCCGAGTGACCAAGACGCCCCGGACGCTGCAGGACGCGCCGGTTAAGGCTGTGGGATCCAAGCGCAGCGCGCCTAGTCCAGCGTTTCCCGAGCTGCCCAATGACACTATCCCGCTAGCGACTGAGGGCGCCGAGGATTCTCCGGAGCCGTTGGACGAAATCGAGCCGGGCGGCGATTTTGCCTGGGACGAGGAGGAGTCCGAGGCGCTACGGCAGGGGTGCAAGGAGGCCGAGCTGGCGCTGTCGGCCGACTCCGTGCGGGCATACCTCAAGCAGATCGGTAAAGTCGCGCTGCTCACTGCGGAGGAGGAGGTCGAGCTCGGCAAGCGCATCGAGGTCGGGCTCTACGCTGCCGAGCGGATGCGCAGGGCCGAGGACAGCGCCGAGAAACTGTCCCCGCAGCTGCGCCAGGACCTGTGTTGGATCATCCGCGACGGCAAGCGCGCCAAAAACCACCTGCTGGAGGCCAATCTGCGCCTGGTCGTGTCGGTGGCCAAGCGCTATACCGGCCATGGCATGGCTTTTTTGGATCTGATTCAAGAGGGCAACCTGGGTCTGATCCATGCGGTGGAGAAGTTTGACTACACCAAGGGCTATAAGTTTTCCACCTACGCCATTTGGTGGATTCGGCAGGCGATCACTAGAGCGATGGCTGACCAGGGCCGCACCATTCGGATCCCGGTGTACATGATGGAGGTGATCAAGCAGCTGGGTCCTCTTCAGCGCAGGCTGCTCCAAGATCTGGGTCGCGAGCCCAGCGCTGCCGAGTTGGCTAAGGAGATGGATACCACCCCGGACAAGGTGGTTGAGCTGCGGCAATACGCCCGGCAGCCGATCTCGCTGGATCAGACCGTCGGCGAGGAGGGTGACTCCCAGTTCGGCGATTTGATCGAGGACTCTCAGGCCGCGGTCCCGGCTGAAGCGGTGTCGTTTATCCAGCTCCAAGACGACCTGCGATCGGTACTGGCTACGTTGTCGGAGCGGGAGGCTGGCATTGTCCGGCTGCGCTTTGGCCTGACCGACGGCCACCCGCGCACCCTGGAGGAGATCGGCCGCGTCTACGGGGTGACCCGGGAACGGATCCGGCAAATCGAGTCCATAACGATGACCAAGCTGCGCGAGCCTTCCCGCTGCCAGGCGCTGCGCGATTACCTCGACTAATAAAGCGACGCCGGCCGAGCACCAGGCCAAGGGTCATTCCACCGGCTTGACGGCGAGCCCGTCCTGCTCACCGGTGCCGTGTCCGCCTCCGTGTCCCGCCTCTCTTCCGTTTCGAAATCGAATGCTTCGGCAGCGAGTACCACTGTCCCGAAGGCCAGGCACCACCCGATTGGGGTGCCACCCGCGTCAGCGAACCGCCGTGGACCCCAGTCTCAGGTACCGGCCGCGTGACCCTAGCCACGGCCGATCAGCCAGCGGTTGATGGCGAAGCGCGACGGCACCCGATGACACAGGTCGGAGCGTGGCCTTGGGTCAGCAGTTCGTGGTGGTGATCGTGGCGAAGAGTGCTCCTTCTTCAAGCGGCTCGATGACCTCAAGGACCCAAACCCCCCGACACAGCATTCATGACGGGATAACGGTTTACAACGCCCAACTCCGCCCAACGAGCGTTAACACTGAGCAGGCATCGTTAGCTCCTTTCCAGTGTGTCGATGCACCGGCCTCGACGGGCGGCATCCCGTCGGGGCCTGGCACCTGCTTGGCGTGTCGCTCACATGATCAATTGCGAGGAAACGCCCAGGTTAGTGACGCCCTGGTTCTTGGTCGGTGGTGGAGTCGGTGGTTGACTTTGCCGCGTGCGTCACGGACGCCATCCGCATGCCCGATCGGGCAGTCAGCCCGCGACGGGTGACTACAACGTGGAGGTGGCGGCGGCGCAGGATGTCCACTGGCTCGTTACCCACCTGCAGGCGGTAGTCGCGGCCAGCTCCAGCGTCTGGGCGGGCCGTCGGATGACGCTGTTACAGCTCACCGTGCTGCACCTGATCAGTGCACTGGCACCGGTGAGCCTCACCGACTTGGCCCAGGCGCTGGGTACCAAACCGCCGGCGGCTTCGGCGATGGTCGATCGACTGGCCCAGGCCGGGCTGGTGTGTCGCACACCGGATCCGCACAACCGTCGACGCGTCCAGCTAACCCTCACCGCCGACGCCCGACCCATTGTCGGCGACACCGATCCGGACACCGCCAAACGCCTACAGGTGGTGCTCAGCGGCATCAGCCCCTACACCCGCCGTCGCCTAATTGATGTACTCATCGACACCATACGATGGTCCGCACCGTAGCCCAGGACACCGCCGCTGATCTTCATCGACTACCCTCGCCGGATCCACACTCGGTATCGTTGGAGGATTGATGAATTCGTCCCAGACACCCTCGGGCGCTGAGCGGGCAGCTGCTGCCGCGGCTGAGTCCGCGGCCGCCTACCAGAAATACGTGGTCCAACCTGGCGTGGCACCGGTCAAGGACAAGGCGCACGACACCAAGGAAACCGCGCAAGCCAAGGCGGAAGAGGTCAAACGGCAGGCGAAAGCCAAGGCCGACGAGATCAAGCGGCAGGCCAAAGTCAAAGCCGACGAGATCAAGCGGCAGGCGAAAACCGCGGCCGACGAGGTCACACGGCAGGCGAAAACCGCGGCCGACGAGGTCACACAGCAAGCGAAAACCGCGGCCGGCGAGGCCACCCAGCAGGCTCAGAGCCTGATGC
>JALZDU010000233.1 GCA_030862405.1 Actinomycetota bacterium
GGACCGAGTGCGGGTTGTGGTCACCGTCGGTATCGCCACCGGCTACCCCTTCCGCCGGCTGATCGCTCAGCTCATCCCCCTGCTCTCAGCTGACGGTGAACTCAGTCGCGCTACTGGCCGCCCGGTCACGGTACTCTGGCAGACTGCCGGGACACCATGTGGCGATCTGCCGATCGACGCCACCTCCGCACTGCCGTCGGCCGAGCTTTCCGCGGCGCTCGCGGAGGCCGATATCGTGATCAGCCACGCCGGTACCGGCTCCGCGGCTACCATCTTCGGCAGTGGCCGCTACCCAGTTCTTGTGCCGCGACGGCTGTCTCACGGCGAGGCCGGCGATGAGCACCAGACCGAGCTCGCAGCGGCGCTCGCGCATCGCAATCTTTGCCGCAGCGTCGAGGCCGACGCGATCACCGTGGACGACCTGCTGCAGACCTTGTCTCGCAGGATCCGGCAGCTACCGGTGACCCCGCTTTTCGAGCTCCAAAGATGAGTACGCAGAAGGTCAAGGCAGTCAACCCACGCGTCGACGAGCGGTGGGAATCGCTTTCCCGGGGCGGGCGGGGCAGCTTGTTCACCTCGCCGCCGTGGATCAGCGCGGTGTGCGGGGCCTACGGCTTCACCCCGGAGGCGCGGATAGCGGTGGACAGCGACGGCGAGCCGGTCGGCGGCTTTGCGTGGGTACCGATCCGAGATGTCCGGGGCGAGCGGCTCTCCAGCCTGCCGTTCTCTGACCGGGCCGAACCGCTCGTTGCCGACATCGCGACGTGGGAGTCGGTCGCGCGAGATGCCATGAAGCAAGATGCGCCGCTTACTGTCAGAACGCTGCAACCCACCCCCGTTGTCGAAGACGCCCGCCTTTCGATCGTCGCAGAGGCCGCGTGGCACGGCACTCCCCTGGACGCATCCTTGGAGGACCTGCGCAGTCGACTCAGCAGCCATGCGCGACGCAACATCCGCATCGCCGAGCGCAGTCGTATCGAGGTGCGGGCCGATACCGGGCTCGACGCCATCCGACAGTTTCATCGCCTGCACGTCAAGCTGCGGAAGAACAAGTACCGGCTGCTCGCACCACCAGTCCAGTTCTTCGAGTGGATCTGGCACGAGTTTCACCCCGCTGACGGGATATGCACGCTGCTCGCCTATTTGGGCGACGAACTGGTGGCGGGCGCGATGTTCCTCGAGTGGAATGGCGTCTTGTACTATAAATTCGGGGCTTCGCGCAGCGAGCACCTCGGTCTTCGACCCACCGACGCGATATTCTGGGCGGGTATTCGACGTGGTATCGAGCGCGCGATGCAGTGGGTTGACTGGGGACTCAGCGATCTAGACCAGCCGGGTCTCGTGGCCTACAAGCGTAAATGGGCCACCCAAGAGCGTCGTATCGTGACCCTTCGATCCGCCATATCCACCCCGCCACTGCGGGCGGAAGTCGACGTAATGCTTAGCCAGCTGACCGAGCTGCTCACCGAGGAATCGGTGCCGGAGGATCTCACTGCTCGTGCGGGAGCGCTGTTGTACCGCTACTTCTGCTGAGCACCTCCCGCAGTTGTCGGATCGTCATAAGAGGGGCTTTCGTGGAGCACTGCAGCAACCGGTAGTGGTCAGGCCTGGAAGATCATGTGACGCAGTATCAGGAGGGTTCGGGCAGGCAGGGTCGGCCCTCGGCGAGTGGTGAGTGGCCCTGCCTGTGACTTCTTGTAACGCAGCGACAACGTGTGGTCAGCAGGCGTAGGGTGGCGCCCCTTTCTGAACTCGTGGGGGGAATTGCCTGTAACGGATGGCACGTCGTCGCGATAGAAGTGTCAGGAGAGCGCGATCCAGCGCACAGCCGGTGGTCACCCTACGACATCAGCTTGTTCCCACCCGGACAGGCCCGGTAGGCGCTGCGCTCCAGCTGTTCACGGTCCGCTCGTTCCGGCCCGTCGACGGTCCGGTCGCACCAGCTGACAGTGACACCGCCGTGGGTACCCCCTCCACGGCTCGAACCTCACCGAGGAGGCAGGGACGGTGGATCCCGTTGTCGTGGTTTCGGCCTACACGATGGGCCTGGCGGTCATCCGCGCACTGGGGGCGAAGGGTGTGCCCGTGATCGCCGTTCGTTACGACGCGCGTGACATGGGCCATGTCTCGACGTGGGTCCGGGAGGTTGTCGACGGCCCGCACCCCGAGGAGGACGAGGAGCGCTTCATCGAGATGCTCTGCGATGTTGCGCAGCGCTATCCCGGTTCGATGCTGGTACCGGGGTGCGACCGGTCGCTGACGGTCGTGGCTCGACACAAGGAATTGCTGCAGCGCGCTCATTTCGTTGTGGCAAGCCCTGATGAAGGCGTTGCAGCCACATTCCTCGACAAGTCCGCGACAGCCGAGCTCGCGCAGGCAGCCGGTGTGGCTGTACCGTCGACGGTCGTGCCAACCACGGTGACCGACGTTGAAAGGTACGCCGTCACCGCGCCATTCCCTGCGATACTCAAACCTACACTGAGTCACAAGTACTACGCTGCATTCGGGCGGAAGTGGACGCGCGTCGACAACGCGGACCAAGCGGTCCGGGAGTACCTGCTGGCGCGCGAGGCCGGGCTGGACGTGCTCCTGCAGGAACTCATCCCGGGTGATGAACTGTGTGGTGCGAACTACAACTCCTACTTCTGCGACGGCGTGCCACGGGTCGAGTTCACGGCGAGGAAGATCAGGAATTCACCACTGGAGTCCGGCTCGCCATCGGTGGCCATGAGCAGCCACATTCCTGAGATCATCGAGCCGGGTCGCGCCATTCTCCGCGCAGCTGGATTCCAAGGGTTCTCCTGCATCGAGTTCAAGATGGATCCGCGAGATGGTGTCTACAAGCTGATCGAGGTCAACGCCCGCCACAACCTGTCCTCGTTGCTGGCGACCCGCTGCGGCATCAACTTCCCTTGGTTGCAGTACCGGCACC
>JALZDU010000253.1 GCA_030862405.1 Actinomycetota bacterium
CCCACGCCGAGAGGGCACCTGCGAGATGCGATTGTTGCACAGCGCCAAGGACATCCGCGTGCAGTTCGACGACCCGAATCTGGTGTCGTGCGCCGGGTTGGTCCCGGTGATGGGCCTGGCCCAGGAATGTGACCTGGCCGGCCTGGTCGCCGAGCACCTGAAGGTGACCGCGCGGGCCGGCGCGAACGCGCACCTGAAGATCCCCTCGATTGTGGCCGGCATGATCGCGGGTGCGGACTGCATCGACGACCTTGATGTGCTGCGCCACGGTGGGATGGGCGAGCTTTTCGGTGGGGTCCGGGCGCCGTCCACGTTGGGCTCGTTCCTGCGCGGGTTCTCCTGGGGGAACGTGAGCCAGCTGGGGGCGGTGTCACGGCGGCGCCTCGCCGAGCTCGCCGCGAGGACCCCGGTGCTGGTCGACGCCGCGGCGATGGCGCACCTGGACATCGACTCGACCCAGCGCCGGGTGTATGGCCATGCCAAGGCGGGCGCCGGGTTCGGCGCGGGGCAAGGTCGGCGGCTACACCCTGCGGCTGCGCGGGGGTCAACCCGCTGCTCGCCGCGGTGTCCACCCCGACCTGCGCGCCGGTCGTGGTCAACACCCGGCTGCGCGGCGGGACCGCGAACTCCGCCCGCGGGGCCGCGTCGTTCGCCGCCGAGTCGATCACCACCGCCCGCGCCGCCGGCGCCACCGGGCTGCTCATCGCCCGGATGGACTCCGCGTTCTACAACGGGGCGACGATCGCGGCGTGCCGCGGTGCGGGGGTGCGGTTCTCGGTCACCGCCTGGATGGACCGCAAAATCGTCAAGGCGATCGCCGGCATCGGCGAAGACGCCTGGACCCCGATCCGCTATCCCCACGCGATATTCGACGAGGACGAGCAGCGCTGGATCTGGCGACGCCGAGGTCGCCGAGATCGACTACACCGCGTTCACCGGCAGGAAGAGGCATACGGTGACCGCCCGGCTGATCGTGCGCCGAGTCCGCCGACTGTCCCCACCCGCCCAGGGCGAGCTGCTCACGGCCTGGCGCCACCACGCAGTCTTCACCGACAGTCCCCTGCCCACCCTGGCTGCCGAGACCGACCACCGCGACCACGCCATCATCGAGCAACTCATCGCCGACCTCGTCGACGGCCCCCTGGCCCACCTGCCGTCGGGCCACTTCGCGGCCAACGCCGCCTGGCTGACCTGCGCCGCGATCGCCCACAACCTGCTGCGCGCCGCCGGGACCCTGGCCTCCCGCCGACACGGCAAGGCCCGCGGCGCCACCCTGCGCCGACAGCTGATCAACGTCTCGGCCCGGCTCGCGCACCGCGGACGCGGCCAGCTGATCCTGCACCTGCCCGACCAGTGGCCCTGGCGCGACGCCTTCGGGTGCGTTTTCGACGCCACCCACCGCGCACCGCCAGCCCGCGCGGCCTGACCCCGCCCCCACCGACGCGCACCCCCGCGGGCCCCAGCGACCCACACCCCACCCACCGACTATCACCAGAACCGGACAAGCCGCAGAACCGTCAGCGGCCAACCACTGCTGCCTCGGAAAAACAAAACGATCAACAATCCAAAAAATGATCACCGACCATTGGTCGGTGGATCCAGGCTGAGCGGCCGTGGTCTGCGTCAGGGCGAAGTCCACGATCTGCCAGCCATCCGGTCTGCGTTCCCACAGACCCGCTTTCGCCAGCTCCGCCACGCGGTTCGGGTCGGTGTAAGCCACCAGGGGAAGGTCGTCATCGGCGAGCACGCCGTCGGTGCGGTTGGACACTGACCATGCCAGCGACGTCACAAACAGCCGGAACCCGGCGTCAGACAGGCGCAACACCCGCCGATCGTGCAGCCAGCGCTCGGGGAAACGCGCGTCGGTCATCACGCACCCCGCCAGATCCTGGTCAACGACCGCGCCGTGCTGGGCCGGCGAGACGGAGCAGCACCTACCGAGACGATCACACCCTCCCGGGCGGCGCGGGTGAGCAGTGCACCCCACCTATTGGGATGATCGGGTTCCGGGGTCCCGAAGGTCTCGACAAGGTCGAACGCCTGAAACACCCGACCTGTCGCGGCCATTGCCCGGACCGCGTGCAGCGCGGTGCGCATCCACCAGTCATCGGCATTGCGCTCGGCCTGGTCGCGGCCCGCGAGGACGTCCTCGCCGGTGGGCGCATCGTCGAACAGCGACCGCTGCATGTCCGCGTCAGATTGTCGGCGTGATCCCTTAGACTGCGGTTGGTCGCTGTGGTGGTGGCTGATCGTTTGCGGAGCGGTGATGGGCCACGCGTTTTCCGGACAGCTGTTTGGTGGCTATTTCATGC
>JALZDU010000343.1 GCA_030862405.1 Actinomycetota bacterium
CCACGGCGAAGCGGCTGGGCCAGCAGCGTCGCAGCGGCGACGGCGTCTTGCACAGCCAGGTTGATACCTACCCCGCCGACCGGTGACATGGCGTGGGCGGCATCGCCGATGCACAGCAGGCCGTCGATGTGCCATTGGTGCAGCAGGTTCAGTCGCACGTCGAGGAATTTGACGTCGTCCATCGTTTTCAGTTCGTGCACCCGGTCGGCGAATTCGGGACAGACTTCGGTGACGTTGGCGCGGAAGGCCTCGATGCCTTCCTTGCGCAGGTCGGCGCCCTTGGGGGCGAGGTAGGCGATCTGGAAGTAGCCGGTGCGCGGCAGCGGCACGGCGAAGCGGCGGTTACGCATCCGTGGGGTGAGCATGCCGTCGCCTTCGTCGTCGTGGCGCGAAAGGCGGAACCACCAGACGTCGAACGGGCAGTCGTACTCCTTGGGCTGCAGGCCCGCCTCCCGCCGGGCCAGCGACCAGCGGCCGTCGGCGGCAATGACCAGGTCGGCGCGCAGCTCACCTTCGGTGCCCTCGGCCGTCTGGTAGGAGATGCCGGTGACCCGGCCGCCTTGGCGGATCAGGCCGGTCATCTCGGTATTCATCCGCAGCGTGAAGGTCTTTTCTTTGGCGGCACTGTCGGCGAGCAGGTCAAGAAAATCCCACTGCGGCACCATCGCGATGTAGGGGTGTGGCACCTTCAGCCGGGTCATGTCGGCCAGCGTCATCATGGCGCCGTCGTCAGTGGGGAACCCGGCGGCGGTGAGCTCGCTGTGTGGCACGGCGTCGAACTTCTCGCCCAGCCCTAGTTCGTCGAGCAGGGTCAGTGTTGAGGGATGCACCGTGTCGCCGCGGAAGTCGCGCAGGAAGTCGGGGTGCTTTTCCAACACCGTCACCTCGACCCCGGCCCTGGCCAGCAGCAGCCCTGCCACCATGCCGGCCGGGCCGCCACCGACGACCACGCAGCCTGTGTGCTCGGTCATCTCGATCGCCCCTTTTTCATCCTATGTTGAATATATTGAGGATGCACCTGCCCGGCCGGTGCGTCAAGCACTGTGACGATGGACACGTCGGTCGGGCCATGAGTGCGACTGACCGTGCGCTTGGCCGCCGATTCATCAACTTGTTCCGTCGTTATATCGCAACCTTGAGCGTGCTACCTCAAGATCGAGAATATCTACCTTTACCGGAAGTCGTCGGCGTGGTCGAGCGCCCATTCACGAATCGACCGCGGTGGGCGTCCAGTAATGTCCTCGACGGTCGTGGTGGTCCGTTGCGGCTCGAAGGAGTCGTCGTTGAAGAGGGCCGCCACCAGGTCCGGTGGCCAGCCCGATGCCAGGGCTTCTTCGCGAGCGGCCTGCGGGAAATCTCCTCAAAGCGCACCGGCATGCTCAGTGCATCGCCGTGTGGTGGTTCGCTTACGGTCCGCGGCCTCGTTCACGATCTCTGCGCGCACGACCCCTCCAGGGCGACCGTGGCAGGGCATGACTGCACGAGCTCCGTGCCCTTGGCGAGGTTATAGACGCCGTCCTCTGCGCCCCCGGGTGATGCAGAACCGTTCTCAGGGACGGGAGATGGACCGAGCGATGAGTACTTCGGCGGCGGCCCGGACAGCGGCCGCGGCGTTCGCCTCGCTCGCCATGGAGTAGCAGACGATGGCTCCTTCATGCAGGCTCAATAACTGCACAGCGAGTTCGTCTGGGTCCTTGGCCCCTGCTTCGGCGAGCAGCTCACGGAACAGAGCTCGGAGCCACTTCTTCTTCGCGATGACCGCCTGGCGGCCGGGGTGTTCTGGCTCGGACAGTTCGGCGAAGGCGTTGACGAAGCTGCAGCCCCTGCTGCTAGGCGCGAGCCACTCGAACAGCACGTCAAATGGCACCAAGGCGCGTTGCACCGGGTCGGCATGCGGGGCGTCCAGACGTGACGTGATGAGTGCGCGCCAGCGGCGGTTACGGGCCTCCAGGTAGGCCACGATCAGGCCGTCCTTCGAACCGAACTGGTCGTAGAGGGTCCGTTTGGTGACTCCGGATTCGGCGGCGATGGTGTCCACTCCGACCGCGTGGATGCCTCGCCAGTAGAACAGCTCGGAGGCGACGTCAAGGATGCGTTGGGCGCCCGGAGTCAGGCGCTTGCTCCGTCCGGTGGCGGTCTCCGCAGTCATCATCGAGCCTTGCGTCACAGGCCTGTATACCTACAGTGGAAGTTACTTCACAGATCAGTATAGGAGTGGACATGCGGCGGATCATGCGGAGGCTGGGCGAGCTGGTGCGAGAGGTCGGCTACGGGATCCACGCCGGCAACGCGATCCGGCACGGATTGCCGGCGCCCGAAGGCGCCCGGCAACGGCCGAACCAACGGCCTGGAACCGCCAGCGTCAAGGTTCATGCCTGGGCAGCAGGCCGTCGCTAGGCGTACAAGGACGAGATGTCCGCTTTTCAGACGTAAAGCCGATCGGCTTCCCAACCGTTCACCGCCATAACCGCACCAATCGGCGCAGCGCAGGCTATGCCGGTTTTAGCGACATTAACGTCCATCGCCATGGAGACTCACTCGCTGGCCACGCTCGTCCAAGACCCAAGCTCAGTCGAATTCCGCCGCTGCGGTAGCTCACTGGCGCACATCAACAGCCTCGCTGAAGACGGGGAGTGGCTGTGTCATCTGCCTGAAGGTCATGACGACGTCTGTCGAGCTCCTGACGGCACCACGTGGTAGCTGCCCGCAACCGGTGAGATGAGCCGTGCTAAGGCTTAGCCGTAACCGGTACACAATGAAAACGCGGTAGGCGCACGGTAGAGGTGTGGACGGCCAGCCGACGCACTGCCCGTACTGCTCGCTGCAGTGCGGCATCGCCATGCGGGTCGCCCCAGACCGGGTCCACCTGGCTCCTCAGGAATATTTCCCGACCAACCGCGGCAGGCTGTGCAGCAAGGGGTGGACTGCCGCCGAGTTGCTCGACCACCCGCAGCGGCTGACCGCGCCCTGATCCGTGACCGGCGCGACGCGCCGCGCCGCTGGAGCCGAGCACCTGGGACGATGCACTGAACCGGGTTGTTCAGGTCAAGTTGCCGAAGGTACCGGTCCGGTGAGCGGCTCAGCGAATGGCACCGGGCTGTACAGACTTGGCCCGGTGGATCAGATACCCCTCGGCGAGGGTCGCGCATTCGCCGTCGGTGACGAGCAGATGGCGGTGTTCCGGCTGCGCGAAGGTGGGCTTCGGGCGTTGGCGGCAGTCTCCCCGCACCGCGGTGGTCCGCTCGCCGACGGTCTCGTCGATGGGCAGCAGGTGGTGTGTCCGCTGCTGACTGTGCAGGACGGCGAGCTCGTGCTGCGACCTCGAGGCAAAGCGCCTGTAACAACAATCCCCTAGCGTCGGAGCCCATGGGCGACTTCGCGGACTTGCGCATCGGCGTCGAGGAGGAGTTCCACCTCATCGACCTGCAGACCAGGAAAGCAGCGCCGGCGGTCGACACCATGCTCGCGCAGTTGGGCGGTGAGTCGTTCGCACCGGAGCTTCAGCGCTCCCTGGTCGAGGCCAACACGTTGCCTTGCGAGAGCCTCGATGAGCTGCGCGCCGAACTGTGCCGGCTGCGCCGCCGGTTGAGCGAGGTCGCCGAGCCACTCGGGCTGGGCGTGGTGGCAACCGGAACTGTCCCACTAGTCGACCTATTGGGCACTGACATCTCGGCCGGCACGCGCTACGAGCGGATGCAGCACGAATACCAGCTGCTGGTCCGCGAGCAACACATCTGCGGAGCTCAGGTACACGTCGACGTGCCCGATCGAGACGTCGCGGTGGCCGTCGTGCAACACGTGGCGCTGCACCTACCGACCCTTCTCGCGCTGTCGGCCAGCTCGCCGTATTGGCGGGCGGTCGACAGCGGTTACGCCAGCTATCGCTGCATGGTCTGGCAGCGTTGGCCGACTGCCGGCCCGCCAGGGCCGATGCGTACCGCCGCCGACTACGACGCCATGGTGGCCGACCTAATCGCCTCGGGAACGATCAGTGACCCCGGCATGGTCTATTTCGACATCCGCCCGTCGGCGCACCTGCCCACGGTCGAACTGCGGATCTGTGATGCCTGCCCCGCGGTGGACGATGTCGTGCTTATCGCCGGTCTGTTCCGGGCGCTGGTGCAGCGCGCCTGTGGGTGGGTTCAGGACGGCAAACCATGGCACGAGACCTGCCACGAACTGCTGCGGGCGGCGACCTGGCGGGCGGCTCGGTCCGGGCTGGAGGGTGACCTCGTCGACCTTGCCGTCCCGTCCGGGCCGGCCCTCGTACCGCCGTCGCGGCTCGTTGAAGGGCTGGTTGGCGACTTGCGACCGGAGCTGGAGGCATCCGGCGACTGGAAACAGGTGCTTGAGCTGTCCCAACGAGCCCTTGCCGCGGGCAGCTCCGCGGCCCGTCAACGCCGGATGTTCGGCCGGCGCGGCGAACTCAC
>JALZDU010000440.1 GCA_030862405.1 Actinomycetota bacterium
AGGCGGCAGCGCGGGTTCGAATCCCGTTGGGGGCACGCAGCGAGGCCCAGTGGCGCAGTTGGTTAGCGCGTCGCCCTGTCACGGCGAAGGTCGCGGGTTCGAGTCCCGTCTGGGTCGCACGGGTACACCGGTCGGGTTTCGGCCCGGACGGCCAGGTAGCTCAGTTGGTACGAGCGTCCGACTGAAAATCGGAAGGTCGGCGGTTCGACCCCGCCCCTGGCCACCACCTCTGATCACGCTAAACGGTCTACCTATATGATCTGTGACCGCTCGCTGTCCCACTGATTGTCCAATTCACCGGCTTGGACAGCCCGCTTGGGCCCACGGGTCCGTCACACCCACCCAAGCCGAGACGTCAGCGGCTTGACATCCATAGGGGCATCAAAAGGGGCATCAAAGCCCCGCGTCTTACGTACCGGGGTACCACCGGACCGCCAGCAGGATCACCTCCGCCGGAAAACCGGAGCCCTGCAAACTGGACGTGGGCGGCGGCATCTGAACCTGACAACGGCGCTCGGCCTACCTGCCAGAGCTCGCCACGGTCAACACAACAGACCCGTAGCGGGAGGGTAGGGGGCAACCCCGGCCGGAAACCGGGCGACCTGGGCGAGGTCAGCGGGCGGAGCGGACCTGGTTCTTGATCCGGGCCAGCATGGCTGCCATACCGCGCAACCGCAGCGGGCTGACCGCCTCACCCAACCCGAGGGCCAGGTAGAAGTCGTTCGGCACGCCGAGCACGGTGTCCGCGCTTTCCCCGTCCAGCCCGGTGTACATGATCGAGGCGAACCCCCGGGTGGTCGGCGCCTCTGGGGGAGCGTCGAAGAACAGGTGCACCGTCTGCTCAGGGTCCATCTCGACCGCCAGGAACAGCGGTGTCTGGCACTCGGGCACCTGCTCCATCGTGTCGCGGTGGTCGGCGTAGCGCTCCGGCAGCGCGGGCAGTTCCTGGGACAGCTCGAGCAGCAGCTGCAGCCGGTCCTTGACGCTGACTCCGGAGAAGTCGTCGACGAGCTCCGACAGCTTCGGGGGCAGTTCGACCGAGGCGGTCACGATGGCCTCACTCGCAGCAACATCGTCAGCCGACCGAGCCGCGCTCGGTACCCACCGCGATGGGTACGCGTACCGAGTTGCCCCACTCGGTCCAGCTGCCGTCGTAGTTGCGTACCTGGGTGAACCCGAGCAGATGGGTCAAGACGAACCAGGTGTGGCTGGACCGCTCGCCGATCCGGCAGTAGGCGATCACGTCATCGTCCGGGGAGAGCCCCTGCTCGCGCTGGTAGATGTCCTCTAGATCCTTCCGGGACTTAAAGGTGCCGTCCTCGGCGGCCGCCCGGGCCCACGGCACGCTGGCCGCGCCCGGGATGTGCCCGCCGCGCACGGCGCCCTCCTGTGGGTAGTCCGGCATGTGCAGCAGCTCGCCGCTGTACTCGCCGGGTGAGCGCACGTCCACCAGCGGCTTGCCCAGGTGCGCTTGCACCTGGTCCTTGAACGCCCGGATGGTGCTGTCGTCGCGCTCAATGACCGGGTACTCCACCCGCTCGGGTTTGGACTGCTCGGTGGTCATCTCCCGGCCCTCGGCGACCCACTTGGCCCGGCCGCCGTCCAGGATGCGCACGTCCGGGTGCCCGAACAGGCTAAACACCCACAGCGCATAGGTGGCCCACCAGTTGTTGCGGTCGCCGTAGAAGACGACCGTGCTGTCCCGGGAGATACCCCGCTCGCCGCAGATCTCGGCGAACCGCTGCCCGTCCACGTAGTCGCGGGTCACCGGGTCGTTCAGCTCGGTGTGCCAGTCGACCTTGACCGAGCCGGGGATGTGGCCGGTGTCGTAGAGCAGCACGTCCTCATCGGACTCGACCACCACGAGCCCGGGTTCACCCAGGTGCTCGGCCAGCCATTGGGTGGTGACCAGGCGCTCGGGGTGGGCGTAGGCGGACAATTTCGGGTCTGTGTCGTTCGGTACCGGCATGGCACCGAGCCTAGTCCCGTTTCCACAGATCAGTGACCATGACGCCCACCTCGGTGAGCAGCCGGCGAACCAGCGGCAGGCTGATCCCCATCACGTTCGACGGGCCTCCCTCAATGCCGGTGATGAACCAGCCGCCGAGCCCATCCAGCGTGAGCCCACCGGCCACCCCCGTCGGCTCCCCGGACATGTTGGGGCATCGGTGTCCAGTACGCGGTATGGCAATCAACTTCTTGCTCGTGGCCGGAAGATCGACGGTTACTCACCTTTACGAGCTCCTCGTTCGCTTTGGGCGATGGCGGAGACCCGGGAGGTCCTATCACCTGTAAGGGATTCGTGTCGGCGGCGCGGCGTTGGTCGGCGGGGACGTGCGGGGAAGCAGACCAGGCCACCAACGCACGCGGACGACAACCGACACCAACAGCACCGTGCAAAGCGCGGTTGCGGCGCAGAACGATCGTCAAGGGAAAGGTTACGTGCTTCTGGGACCACGCGGCTCCCGCCTTGGTCATCGCACACGGCGCCGGGCTACCACCGTAATGACCGCATGTCACCGCAACGAGCAGCACCGCGCCGCACTCCAACACCACCCGGCGACTGCCGCATGCCGATGTCGAGCGATCCGATTAGGGACCCGCCTGCATCTGTTAATCGCAGCGTCGGTTCCCGAGCTTGCAGCTGAGGCGTACGCACCGTGAAACGCGTAACAGGTATGAAATGACCACGAGTCTGACCGCCCACACGAGCCAGGCAAAGCAGTAGGTTAATCGCTACGACTCACAAACCATTCCTAAACCGCGCTTCGCAGGTGCTCCAGAACACAGCGAGGATCAAGGAGTCACGGGCCACCCTCGCTCAGGCGCGCCGGACCAGGTTGCCCGGTCAAGATCGGAGAGCCCCTTAATCCAGGTCAGGTTCACAGGTGTCGAGGTCGCACCTGCGTGGCTGGACAGAATGCTCGTCGATGGTCACCAGGGCGAGGTCGAGGAGGTGGCCGCCGACGCGAAAGCGCTCGAACCCAACTGGTTCCACACTTCGGATAGGCAGGCGACCGCCATCTGTCACTGCTTGTCATCATGGCGGGGGGGTCCGGACCGATCGCCGCAGCAGACCGCCGCCCGGCAGCCAACCAAGAGGCGCTTGATTGCCACCCAGCCAGCAACACCCCGACGCCGAAACCCTCGCTACTACTCGGCGACCTGGACGCGGCAGGGAGCAACTTGGGCTTATCGTGCGTGCGGTTACCCGCAAGTACATCCCCCACGGTCCGGTTTCGCTGGGTACCACTTTCCCCCGGAGGTGATCACGGCCCGAACTGATGTCGTGAGACGAGCCGTCTGGAACAGCGTGGCATGGGCGGCAATGGGACCAGTGCGCCCACCGGCGCGGCAAGTAGTTGGCGCGGCCCGCTCAGCTGGCGATGACGAGGCCTCTCGGGTCGATCTGCAGTTGCCCGGATTTCACCCCCAGTTCGAGCGCAGTCTCAAGTCGTGCGGTGATGCCCGCGGTGAGGCGTCGACCGCCGAAAATGCCGAGCACCGCGCGATGCAGCTCGGCGCCCGGCATGCCCGCGGCCGCTCGTGCTGAGGCCACCATCGCGTTGATGATCTCGCGCAGAGGCACCGGGCCGCTGCTCCTCGACCTGCAGCATCTCACCCGGGTCGATGATCAGCCGCACATCGGTCAGCACGGCGGTGCATCCGGCCTGCAGGTCCACGAGCAGCTCGTGCGCCTCACCGATAGACCCGGTGGCGTCAGCGACCTCCAGTCGCAGCCGTGCGCCCTGGACGTCGGCGACCACACCGTCGATAGCCAAGCGGGTGATCACGGACATTTCATTGTGCGCCATCGCGTAGCTGAGGACGGATGGGACCTCGAGAGTGATCGAGATCGGTGATTCCTGCTCTGAATACACCCGCGCTCCTGCTCAGAACCCAGTGGTGCGGCTCGGCGCATCAGTGAGGTACTTGCCCAGTTCTTCGACAGAAGCTTCCGCTTCGTTACCAACGGTGCATCGATCCCCGGGTGGGCTACTTCAGTGATGAGCTGCCGCCCTGCCCAACCCGCGATACAACACGGAGGCATTACCAAGGCGCCGGCGGCACTGCCGCCCGAGCCAGTTCTTCGACGTCTCGATTTGACAGCCCATAGTGTAAATACCAATGAACCGCAACCGTGATCACATCCGCAGGGAAGCAGAACCCCGCGAAGGTGGACCTCGATGCTGGCACTCGACGCGAGCGACGACGCATCAACCTAGCCTGCCTGATCTTGTTCTCCACCGATGCAACAGTCCCGCCCAGGGACGTCCACAACTACCTGCCCGTCGCCCGGATCGCCTCAAGTGCATCCTTCATCTCCTGGGCGGTGTTGAATCCTGGGCGGTGTTGAAGCGCTCGTTCCGGTAGGGAGCGCAGGCCTTCACCGACGCAACAGTCCCGTCGCCACTACTCTCGCTGGTACTCCGTGGGCTGGCCGCTCTCCACCAGAGTCAACGTGCGCCCGGAAATCGACCAGTTCATCGCGCGAGGTGGCCGGCTGGGGGAGGTTTGCCGGGTCGGTTCGGCGGTGTCCTCGGGGTCAGTGCGGGTGAGCTCAACTTGCTGTGGAGTGAACACGATTTCGTTGGCAAACACGGCTACTCTGCCCGCCTCCTGCAGCGTGTACTGCTGGCTCCCGTCGCGCATGATCCCGACGTAGATGTATCGGCCGTCGGCGGAGATCTGGTAGCTGAACGCGTTACCGCGTTCGGTGATGCTGTTCCACGCGCCGACCAGTTTGTCGGGCACGACGACCGGACGTGGTGTCGGCGGCTCGGTACCGGTGGACGAGCAGCCGACCGCGAGCGCTAGGAGGACAAGAGCGATGGCGAGTCCGACGATACGGACGGACATGGGATCTCCGTTCTGGCGATCATTGCAGAGAATCTTCGGGTCGCGCCTTGGACTGCACTCACCACCTATCGCAGGGCGCAGGCGGCGAGCAGTACCGCGGCCACACACAACACCCAGCCCACGAGGGCGAGGCGTCTTCTCCATACGCCCAGCAGAGGCGAGTTGCTGATCTCGACAGCGTTCGCGGCGAGGGTCAGCAGGAACAGCACGATGACCAGCCGGGTCGATCGGTTGCCTGCCTCCTTGGCATAGGCGGCCGCGTCGGCTTGGGCGCGTTGCAGTGGTTCACGGTCGAACTCGGAGCTTGACACCGCGGCGCGGGCTAGGGCGTCGACACCGTCTGCTTCTGTCGGCGGTGTAGCCATGTCGGCAACGACGGCGCTGACTCGTGAGGCCACGGCATTGTCCGCGGTAGCCAGGGCACTTGCCAGCGCGCGGTTGCGGGGCACGTCGTCGCGGCCAGCGGCATTGAGATCACCGGCGCGTTGCTGCATGAACAACACGGACTGTTGACCGTTGGCGGCGAACGCCTCACGTGGGCCGCTGCCGACTGCGACGGCACCGACAGTAGCGGCTCCGCGGGCGGCTTTGGCCAGGTAGTTGTTCTCCTCCGTCCCCGCGGTTATTTGCAGTGCTGTCGCCGCAGTAGCAAGGACGGCGAATATCACTGCTAGCAGCGGAGAGCGGCTTTGCTTGGATAGTCCCTCCGGCGGAGTCGCGGAAAGGGCAGGGGCGCCGATGATTGCAGTGGGGGCCTCCTCGTCATGAGTGCCGTTCCCCGGACGGCCGGCAGCCTTCGCGTCAGCATTGGCGGCACCAACCCGTGATCCCCAAGGTGACATTGCAGGGGACGTTCCTGTGGTGGCGTAGCCGGCGGTCCGAGACCACAGAAGGAACCCAAGCAGGGCAATGAGTGCACCAGCGATCATGCCGATGGTGCTACGCTGTGTCCGCTTCGCGCTCTGATCGCCGACCTTCTGCAGCACCGCCGAGGCGGCAATGTGTTGGCCGGACTGTTCCTGTAGAGCGGCGAGCCGCCTGCCGATTCGCTGCGCACCAGTTGTGTCGGCGGGATCTCCACCGACGGTAATTAGGTCATTGATCGGAGAGTCGGGCGCATTCCTGCGGAACTGGTCAAGGTAGGCGCGGGCGGTGGCACGTTCAGCCGCCGCAGCGGTACGGATAAAAGATTCCTGGCCAGCAGGGCCGGCGTGTCGGTCGAGTTCCTCGGCTCGGATCAATGCAGCGCTGATCAACAGGGCTATTGGAGCTTCGTCCTCGTAGAGGGTGCGGATGTTTTCCACCGTACTGGATGTATGCCGAGTCTCTGCACGAACAGACTCCTGCCAGGCGTCGTTCGCCGCTGATGTGGCTGTCGCCGCCACGAAAGCGAAGACGGCGACAGCCGAAGCTCCTGCGAGGATCAGGACCCACGCCACTCGCGTCACTCGCCGATGTCGAAAGTTCACCATATTAATTTCGCTCCAACATGGCCTAGAGTTAAGCTAGGTGCACTACGAAGACATCAACGACTGAGTTAATCTCGAACTTGGGATCACTGCTGCGCCTACCTTAATCCTGCCGCACATAGGTGTACCCGTCGAGGTACAGATTCGAAAAGGCGTACCCTTCGACCGAGTAGGAGTCAGTCGACCACCGGTACTCCTGGGGAGCCAATCCGGGGAAGTACAGGGTGAGGGTATCTTGCTCGACGACCACAGTACCTTGCAGCTCGGCGTTTCCCCGCCTGAAGAGAACATCTCCGCGTCGGCCGAACTTGTAGCTCCTGCCTGCGGTCGCTCCTTCGGATCCGCCATCCCAAGTTCCCACGAGCACATTTGGTACCGAGGTGCGCGGAGCAGCCGGTGCCTCTATGACCAGCGGGGCCGTAGATTCCGTGGGCTCTGCAGACGGTGCCAGAGTGCGAGAGTACGGAATAGGCTGGTCAACCGGTTCGCTTGTCTTGGCTGCTGTCGGTAGTGCATCCAGGACCGGTGAGGATTCGGGCGAGTCGGAGCATGCGATGAGCGAGAAGGTTAGCACAAGCATGGCTGCGGCTCGGGCAGTGTGAATGAAATGGGAGAAGGTATTCACGTACTGAACCAGACCTTTCCGGTTGTCGGGGCTTGACATAAGTTTGTTTCAGACCTGCGAAGGTTGTCAGGGGTGCGGCCTGTAGGTGCCGAATTGGTCATCCACCTCATGCGACTAGTACTCCAGCGGATGGTGGCGACCGTCTGTCGACTAACTGTGTCCAATACGGTGGTGGTGTGTCAATGTGGCTGGTGGTGGCCGATGATGCCGCGTGTTCCGGAAGGGCCTGGCGCAGTTTGGCAGCCCGGGTGAAGGCGTTGGAACGGTGGCGAGGACAGGGATTGGGGTGCGGACGCGCCGGACGTTCTGGACGGG
>JALZDU010000360.1 GCA_030862405.1 Actinomycetota bacterium
ATCCGGCTTTCTCGCTCGGTGGGTGTCGAGGGCAGCGGTGGCTTGAGTGAGGAACTCCTCGACATCGACTTTGACCTGGGCACGGTTGAATGACACCGCGCCGTCGGTGACGACCAAGGGAGCTACGCCTGCCAGGTAAGGCTGCAGCACATCGCGGACCGTGGAGAGCAGCACGGAGAGCCGGTTGGCGGCCACGACCGGGTTCGCTTCCGGCCACAACAGCTCCATCAGCTGATCACGGGGGACCGGCCGGCGCCGCGCAACTAAGATCTTCAACAGATCTCGGGCTTTTTTCGACTTCCATGCAGTATTCGGAATCGGGACGCCGTCGCAGACCACGCGGAACACACCGAGCGTCAGGATGGACACCGGGGGCGCGGACCGAACCAACACACCCAACGGTCCGGCGATCCGCCGTGACTCGACGTCAACGCCGTGGTTCTGGAGCATCTGGTCGGCGAGGTAGGCGCCGAGGTGGTCAATGGGCGCGCCGAGGCGAGCGGCCACCAGTTTGGTCGCGGCTTCCTCCAGGCGACAGCCCGTTTCCTGCCAGATGTCGATTGCCTCTCGAAGCGGGGTGGCAGCCACGGCAGGATCGCGGGAGGCCAGCACGCCCAGAGTGATGGCCTCGGCCAGTCCTGGGTTGTCTTGCCGTTGCCGCGCGATCAGGGCAGCGCGGTGGGCATCCGCTGAGGCGCTCTGTCGGTCACCGTGCATCAACTCGACCCAGCCGCGGGCCAGGAGTGCCGGGACCGTACGAAGTCCCTCGCCTAAGTCCACAGCGCGGGCCGCATACTCACGAGCAAGCTTGAGGTCATCGACCGCATTGATGCGTGCCAGACCGATCAGTGCCGAACTGAGGCCGAACACGTCGTGGCAGGGCTTGGCGAGGGTGAGGGCTTCCTCGTAGGCGGCCTGGGCTCGTATCACTTGGCCCCTGGTCTGATGCAGATCACCCATGCCACATAGTGGCCAGGCCAGAAATTGGGAGCCGATGCGCTGGAAAAGGTCGATGGCGGTGACGAAGTCACCCTCCGCCGCCTCCAGCATTCCCAGGCGCCCGCGGGCGCGGCCGCGGGTGGTAAGCGCATGCGCGTTAAAAAACGGGTTCTCGCATCGCTCGCTGAGGCTCAACGCGATCTCCGCGTCGGCCAAAGCATGCCGGGGCGCACCCGCTTCGAACTGGTGAAACGCCCGGAAAGCCCGAGTCCACGTCAACTGGAGCAGATCGTCGCTCGCCTCGGCATTGCGCAGCGCCTCGGTGCAATGCGCGTCGGCTTGCCACCAGTCGCCCTCGGCAGCGGCCAGCAGTGCGAAGAGGTGGTGGACACTGGACCACGCGCGGGGATCGCCGCAGCGCCGGGCCGCAGCACGTGCCTGAAGCGCCATTTTTCGCAGACTCACGAGGTCACCGGTCATCCGGTGGGCACTCGCGGCCAGCGCAAGTATCCGCGTCTCATCCAGCGTGTCTTCCCGATCGAGCATGGTTCGCCGGATTAGGGCGTGGACCTCGGTGAACTTGCCCTGGGCAAAAGCGATCAGGCCGACCCGCCAGGCAAGCGCCGGCTCCAGCTTGTCTCGGTCAAGACCGGCGCGTTGAAAGTGCTGTAGCGCCTGCGCCCACCGTCCCCGCACCTGCTGTGCCTGTCCCAGAACTCGGTGAATCCGTGGGTCGTCCAGGTACTCGGCCGGCAACTCGGCAGCCTCCAACACGGCGTCAAGTTCGCCGCGCTCCACCATCGCATCGCCCTGATCAACCAGCAGCGCGGCGCACGCCACGTGATCATCCGCTGCCAGCAGGTGCCGCAGGGCCTCAGCCGGTGCCCCCCGGTTGAGACATTCAGTGGCCGCCGTCATGCGCAGTGCTTTCCGCTCGCTGGCACATGGCGTCGCCTCGTGTTCGAAGAAGTCCTGCAAGGGCCGCACCAGGGCCCAGCCGGTGTCCCTCCCGGTGTGCCGCACGAGTCCTTGGCGGTTCAGTTCACCGAGTACGGTCGGATCATTGAGTCCGCGCGCGATCTCCGTTGTAGATCTGACCTCGCCGAAGATCGCCATCGTGCGTAGCAGCTGTTGAATCCACCCGGGCGCGGCATCGACGACCTCCTCGGCAAGATAGCCATGAAAGCGCTCGCCGGGTCGACACAACCGGTCCACTGCGGCCAGGCGCTGATGCGGTCCAGCCCTTTGCAGCATTTCCACGGCACTGTGCACGGCCGCGGGCCAGCCACCGGTGCGTTCCCACAGTCGCCTGGACAAGCCAGGCGGACCCTGCCCCACAGTCTTGCCCAGGAGCGCCTCAACATCAGCGACGTCAAAAGCAAGGTCCGGCGCGTGGATCTCCGCGACATGACCACGACCCCGCAGCCGATGCAGGGCGAACGGAAGCTCACTTCGAGATATCAGCACCAAATGCAGGCGGTCCGGAGC